>DATDIC010000331.1:0-2441 GCA_036521275.1 Acetobacteraceae bacterium | reverse complement strand
CCGGTACTTCATGTTGTCGCGCAGGTAGTCGAAGCCGAACTCGTTATTGGTGCCATAGGTGATGTCGGCGCCGTAGGCGGCGCGGCGCTGGTTGTCGTCCAGGCCGTGCACGATCACGCCGACGGTCATGTCCAGGAACCGGTAGATCTGCCCCATCCAATCGGCGTCGCGGCGGGCCAGGTAGTCGTTCACGGTGACGACGTGCACGCCCTTGCCGGCCAGCGCGTTCAGATAGACCGGCAGCGTGGCGACCAGGGTCTTGCCTTCGCCGGTCTTCATTTCGGCGATGCGGCCGTCATGCAGGACCATGCCGCCGATCAACTGCACGTCGAAATGCCGTTGGCCGAGGGTGCGGACGGCGGCTTCGCGCACCACGGCAAAGGCCTCCGGCACGATGTCGTCCAGGGTGGCGCCGGCTGCGAGTTTTTCCCGGAACTCCGCGGTCTTGGCCCGCAGCGCCTCGTCCGACAGGGCCTGCATTGCCGGTTCCAGCGCGTTGATCTGCGGCACCCGCCGGCGATACGCCTTCAGCATGCGGTCGTTGGAGGTGCCGAGGACGGCACGGGCGAGTGAGGCGAGCATCGAGACCTTTCCGGCGATCGTCCTGGGACGGACAGGGTGGAGATAAGACCCCCCTGCCTCAGGGTCAACGAAAGCATGCCCGGGGTGGCAGGGCGGGGTGGGGCGCGAGGAAAGTCAAGGTTCCCCACGGAGACTTCCCGAAACGCAGGGTTGCTCGTGGGTTGGGGGGGTGATAATTGTTATCGCATGCGCTCGTTCGCGTTCACAGCAAGCTGGTGGTGGCCCGTCTAGGTACGGGCGGCCAGCCGTGATGTTTCACCAGGCCGTCCCGGGATCGGGGCGGCTTTCGTTTGCAAAACGAGCGCGCGTACTCCGACCCCAGGCCGGCCAAAGCCCGGAGTTGGAATCCATGCATGATTGCAGTTACCGGACCCGCGGCGGCATCGCCGTGCATCGCGAGGTTCGCGTGCTGGGCGGACGGGTATTCGCCGGACTGGAGCGGAGATTCACGGTGGGGCGGTACCATTCGATTTGTGCGTGCCGCGCGGTGATGCCGGACGAGCTGGTGGTAACGGCGGAAACCGCGGATGGCGTGGTAATGGCGATCGAGCAGGCCAGGTTGCCCATCGCGGCGGTGCAGTTCCATCCGGAATCGGTGATGACACCGGGGGATATCGGGCGGCAGCTTATCGAGCGCGTGTTGACGATCCTGCACCCGGGGTCGGCGTACGAGATGGAGCGCGGGTAATGTTCCATTTTGCCTTCTGTCGGGGAGTCCGCTTGCGGGTGCCCGGCGGTTCGGCCATTAGTCCGGACGGAGTCGTGTTCAGCGATTACGCTTACCAGCGTCAGGAGTTGTTATGCCCGTCTGTTCCGGGACATTGTCCCGCTTTGCCGCCACGCTGCTGGCCGCCGCCATTCCCGGCGCCGCGCTGGCCCAGGCGGTGCCGCCCCAATCCGTGCCACCGGCCGCGGCGGCGCCGGCAAGCGATCCCGTCGTGGCCAAGGTGGATGGCGTGCCGATCCATCTGAGCGAGGTCAAGGCGGCCGCGGAAGCACTGCCCGCCAATCTGCGCGCGGTGCCGTTCGAGACCATCTATCCCAAGCTGCTGGACAGCATGATCAGCCAGCGCGTACTGGCGGCGGCCGCACGCAAGGCCGGCATCGACAAAACCCCGGAAGTGCAGCAACAGATCGCGGCGGCGACCGACCAGGTGCTGGACAATGCACTGCTGACCAAGGTCGTGATGCCGAGCGTGAACGACCAGGCACTGCACGCGCGCTATGAGAAGGAGATCGCCGGGAAGCCGGGCGATGAGGAAGTGCACGCCAAGCACATCCTGGTGGAGTCCGAGGACCAGGCGAAGCAGATCATCGCGCAGCTTGAAAAAGGCGCGGATTTCGCGGCGCTGGCCAAGCAGTACAGCAAGGATCCGGGTGCCGCGGATGGCGGCGACCTGGGGTTCTTCAAGAAGGGCGACATGGTGCCGGCGTTTGCCGATGCGGCGTTCGCGCTGCAGCCGGGGCAGTTCACGAAAACTCCGGTGCATACGCAGTTCGGCTGGCACGTGATCGAAGTGGTGGAACGCCGGCAGGCTCCGCCGCCCAGCTTCGAGCAGGCGGCGGACGGACTGCGGCAGCAGATGCTGAAGGAAGGCGTCCAGCAGGAGATCGCGAAGGCACGAGCCGCAGCAGACGTGCAAACGTTCAATATGGACGGCTCGCCGATGCGCGCGACCGACAGCGCAGTGCCGCCACCACCGGCGCCGGCGAAGTAAGCGCCCGGGGCTCCGCCCCGGGACCCCGCCAGAGGGCGCTGCCCTCTGGACTCCCGCCAAGGGCATTGCCCTTGGAACCCGCTACTTGGGTTGGGTGTGGGGGTGGGCGCCTACTCCGCTGTTACCAGCAGCGCGGTCGGC
>DATDIC010000330.1:0-19722 GCA_036521275.1 Acetobacteraceae bacterium | reverse complement strand
ATTCACAGCCTCGCAGTCCAGTACTGAATTCTTACGGCTTGCTCAGCCGCAGCGGGATAGCAGCAAGTGGCCCCTCCAGACGGCGGGCTGGGCGGAAATAGTCCCATGCCGCGCGGGACTCCGCACGCGGCTTTCTGCGGCCGCGGCCTTTGGTATGTCAATTGGCCTCGGACGACCGCGGACCCACGCGGCCGAAGACCCGAGATCCGTCATGGCGTGGAGGTGCCCGGTATAAGGCTGCGCCGAACTGGTCCTCGTTGCGGCAAGCCGCAATGACTTCGGCGGAAGGGCATTCCCCCTACGGCCCATCAAATCTGGTGACCCGGGGCGGGAATGCCGGGCTCCAGCAATTGCCGGGGCTGAGCGCCAGGTTCGGGTTATGAAACGGATCGGCGCGGAACATTTCAGGAAACCGCGCCCGTAGCCGTGCCCGGTCCGCCAGGTTGCGTGTCTGTTCGTCCGGCCCGTAATGTTTGCCGAAACTGAGCGACTCGGCATGAATCAGCGTGGCATCAGCGGCCAGCACGACGCCAGCCCCCGCCTCGCGCGCACGCAGGCAGAAATCGACATCATTGAAGGCGCTGGCATAGCTCTCATCGAGCCCGCCCAATCTGGTCCACAGGTCGCGACGCGTGAGAAGGCAGGCGCCCGTCACCGCGGAGACTTCCTGGCTCAACCGCGCCCGCCACGCGTATCCGGGTGCGCGGCAGGACCGGAACCGATGCACGTGATCGCCGGTACCGTCGGGCAGCAGCACGATCCCGGCATGCTGTATCGTATGGTCAGGATAGCAGAGGCGCCCACCCGCCACACCGATATCCAGGTCGGCCAGGTGTCCGGCCAGTACGGCAAGCCAGCCGGGATCGTCCGGCGCAACATCGTCGTTCAGCAGGCATATCAAGGCGCTGTCGCTCGCCGCCGCGCCACGGTTGTTGGCGATCGCGTAATTGAAGCTGGCGGCTTCGACCAGCAGATGCCGTACTCGCCGGTCGGACTCGAGGTGGTCGATCATCTGCCGCTGCTGAGGATCGAGCGGCGAGCGGCCCATCACCACAAGCAGCAGCTCGAATTCGGCATAGTCCGTCCGGCTCAGGACCGCGGAAAGGCAATGCCGGGCATGCGGGGACCGGCAGGTCGAGGGAACGATGATGGTAACCTTGGGACGGGCGGCACGCGAGGCGGCAAAGCTGAGGCGGAGCGGCCTGCCTGCATTGATCGCGGCGGGCAGGCCGGTGCGGCGCAGGTGGGCCGATGCGACCGCCGCCAGCGCAGGTGCGGGCGCCATCTTAGTGTCGGAGCGCCGATGGGTGAGCACGAACGGAACGCGGTGCGACTCCCCCGCCCTCCCCGCTTCATGCAGCCGCAGCCAGGCGTCCATGCGCAGCGTCTCGGCCCAGGCCTCGCTCCCCGGCGAAAATCCGGCGAGGTGATCGCGACGGACCAGCCACACACCGGTCGCCAGAGTGCCGGACAGCATGAGCGTGCGGCTGGGAGCAGGCTTGAACTGCGGCGCGTAGCGGCGCCCGTCACGCCCGATCCGATCCTCGTCGGCATAGAGAATGGCGGGCCGGCCAAGGGAGACAGCGCGGTCGGCCAGCAACGCCACGGCATGCGCCGGGAGGATCTCGCCGGGCTGGAGGATGGCGCAATATTCTGCATCACTGACGGTCAGCACCGCGGCGAGACCCTGAGTATCGCGATCGATCAGATGAGTGGCGACGGGCAGGATGGACGCCTCGATGGATGCGCACGTGGCCCGCAGCGCCGGCGTTCTCGCCGCCGGCAGTATCAGGACGTCGATCAGCGGCCACTCTGCCCGACGCGGCGAATGCCGCAACCGCTCACGATCCTCATCGGTCCAGGTATCAAAGAGTTTGGTCCACAGCGCATAGGACGGACGCGGCGCGTTCCGGGTCGCGGCAAGGCCGAGCCAGACGCGCAGACGTGCGGGCGTGCCCCGAGGATCGCTGGCAACGCCGCGGGCCGCAACCGTCGCCAGGCCGAGCGGGTGTTTTCCGGCCAGCGCCAGCCCGGCCGAAATCCGGCCGAGCGGCCTGCATGTGACCCTAAGACAAAGCGGCTTGTCGGCAGGACCGATGACCCGCACGTGCAGATACCCCGCATCCGCAGGAACGAAAACAGGTACCTGCCGCCGGCTTGGGAAAATTGCGCCCGGCCCGAGCACCACGGCTGGGCCGATCGAACCATCCTCCGTTTCCAGCTCGATCCGCAAGACGGCGCGCGCCATTCGCAGGCCCATCGGAACGTGCAACAGACACCAGCTTCCGCGCAGAACGCGAGGGACTGGCGCAGCATATGAATCCGCGTCCGTTTGCGGTATTGTCAGACGGACCGATTGATGCTTCATCCGGTGTAATCAGCCGGTACGTCCGCGTGCGCTATAGCTGCCGGATGGAACTGCATGGTCGATTGCGAGGCTTTCGCTATGGATATCCTGTCGGGACACCGTTAGCGCGGTGATCGGAATTGACAACACCCTGATCGAGCGTCCGCCGGCCGCGACAGCGCGGCAATATCCCCGTGTCGCGGTGCTGATCCCGTGTCACAACGAGGCGATTACCGTCGGCAAGGTGGTCTCGGACTTTCGCTGCCGGCTGCCAGACGCGCGGATCTTCGTCTATGACAACAACTCCACGGATGACACGATCGGCGTGGCGCTCGCCGCCGGTGCCGAGGTCCGGTCGGAGGCGTTGCAGGGCAAGGGCAATGTCATCCGCCGCATGTTCGCCGATATCGAAGCCGACGTCTATGTGCTGGTGGACGGCGATGATACGTACGATATCAGTTCCGTATCGCTCATGCTCGACCTGCTGCATCGCCAGCGGCTTGACATGGTCACCGGCACGCGGCTCAGCACGCAAGCTACGGCATTTCGCCCAGGCCACCGGCTTGGCAACCGAGTGCTGACGGGAACCGTCGGCTGGGTGTTCGGCAACCGGGTCAGCGACATGCTGTCCGGCTTTCGCGTGTTCTCGCGGCGCTTCGTGAAGTCGTTCCCGGCGCTGGCTGCCGGGTTCGAGACCGAGACCGAATTTACCGTGCACGCGTTGGAACTGCGGATGGCGGTCGGGGAGGTTCCCGTCGCCTACCGCGACCGACCGGACGGCTCGGCCTCTAAGTTGCACACGATCCGCGACGGATTACGCATCCTGCAAACCATCGTGCTGCTGATCAAGGAGGAACGTCCGCTGCCGTTCTTTGCCGCGATCGGCACCGCGTTGCTACTGATCGGGCTCGCGCTTGGGCTTCCCGTGGTTGTTGAGTTCCTTCGGACTGGACTGGTGCCGCGGGAGCCCACCGCAATCCTGGCGACCGGGCTGGTGCTGCTGTCGTTTCTTTCGCTGTTCGGCGGGCTGATTCTGGATTCGGTGGCACACGGGCGGAAGGAGATGCGGCGGCTGTTCTATCTGACGGTGCGCGGTGTGGATGGCGCCTGAGAGTGGGACGGGGGCGTCCGGCTGATGCGGAGCGCAGCGGACTCATGGCGATGGATCAGGGCTATCGCGCGAAGCCGGATGCGAGTCGGTCAGACGACGGGTCCCAGGCAAGCATCGGCTGCAATCGAGCTTCCGCACCCTCTGCTCGCGGAAGCCTTTGATTCTGATTACTACCTTGGGGCGTATCCCGACATTCGCGAGGCGGGGGTAGATCCACTCAGCCATTACTCAACCTTCGGATGGAAGGAAGGGCGATGGCCGAGACAGGATTTCAATACGGCATATTACCTCGAAGCGAACCGCGATGTCGCCAAGTCCGGCATCAATCCGCTGCTTCATTACGTTCTGTTCGGAAAAGCTGAGGGCAGGCGTTCTGTCCCCCCGTGCCCTTCCGGCGAGCAGGAAGCCGTATCGGGAGCGCGCGCCTGGCGAAGGCGAATTCGCGGATGGATAAATCGAACCCCCTTGTTTGCAGCCTTGCGGCGACCGGCGCTGGCACCGGCAGAGCTTCATCCGTCCCTGGTAGCGGCCTTCGATGCCGAATTCTATTTGGCGGAATATGCCGACGTTCGCGCTTTGGGACTCGAACCGCTGGCCCACTTTCTGCAGTTCGGATGGCAAGAGGGCAGACGACCGCGGCCGGACTTCGACACAAAGTATTATCTCGAAACAAACCCGGACGTCGCTGCATCCGGAATGAATCCGTTCGTGCATTATGTCGTTACGGGAAAGCACGAGGGCAGGCGTTCATCCAAACCGCCGCAGACGCGAGCATTGAGAGCTCTGGTGGCCCGCCGCCCGCGTGAGCGCGTACGGGATTGGGGAGTCACACACCACGGCGATGACCTTGCAGGATCGAGCTTGCAGGCCGCGCTGATGGAGACGGCGGGTGCGGCCGGTCTGCTCGTGGTACTCAGTCACGACGAATACACGCAATCCGCCGGAGGTATCCAGAACTGCATTGGCGATGAGGCGAGGGCTTTTGCCGAACATCGCTGGGCGCATCTGCATGCCTGCCCGGCGCAACCGCTGCCGCTTCTGGCCGACCCGGTTGGTGCCGCCGAATTTCGTATTGTCCTCACGTTGGGCGGCGCTCGCCTGGGCACCGCCAGATGGAAGGACCTGGCGGACGCGCTCTGTCAGGCGTTCATGCCACGCGAGCGGCACCTGGTCGTGCATCACCTGCTCGGCTTTGTACCCGAACTGGTAAGCACGCTCGCCGCACGTGGGGGGTTTGGCAAAGCCATCTTCTGGACGCACGACTTTTTCACTATCTGTACCGGCTATGCGTTGATGCGAAACGACGTTGAGTTCTGCCACGCACCGCCGATCGCGTCCGGGGCCTGCACGATCTGCTGCTATGGATCCGAACGCATCTCTCACGTGCGACGCATTCGAGAGCTTTATGCCGCAATCCGGCCGGTGGTGATGGCCCCTTCGCGCTCCGCCCTGGATTTCTGGCTTGGCCACGCCGATCTGCCGCATAGTGAAGCCATCGTGCAACCGCATTGTACGGTTTCATTCGAAGGACCGCCGGTTGCGCGGCCACAAGACAGGCCAATTCGCGTCGCCTATCTCGGCGGACCAGTCTCGCACAAGGGGTGGGATGTGTTCCGCGCGGTCGCCGGCCGCCACGCGGACAATTACGAATTCCTGCATTTCGGCAACGAGAGCGGCGGTGACGAGCTGATCCAGTTCGTTCCCGTCCGCGTTACACCGTCAGACCGGGACCGGATGGTCAATGCACTCGTCGAGGCGGGAGTGGACGTGGTGGTAAGCTGGTCACTTTGTCACGAAACTTTCTCGTTCACAACCTTTGAAGCCATCGCCGCTGGTGCTTTCGTGATCGCGCGGAAAGCCGCCGGAAACGTCTGGCCGGCGGTCGGTTTGTATGGTGTCGGCATCGCCCTCCGGACCGAACAGGAGCTGCTGGCTTATTTCGACTCCGGTAGTCTACTGGTGGACCTGGATCGCAGTAGACGCCGTCGCGGGCGTCTCGTCCCGGGCAGGCTGGCGGGAACCTATCTTCTCGGCAGCGCCCAGGCAGCTTGCGGTGCCGCTGCATGAGCCACCGCGGTCAGGTCCATTGCTTTACCTCCGCCACGTTCAGTTATCTTGACCGCGCACGCGTGCTGGCTGAAACGCTGAAGACACATCACCCCGATTGGATATTATGGCTCTGCCTGCCCGACGAACCTCCTGCCGGGCATGACATCGATCTGGAGCTAGAACTGTTCGATCGCATCGTGCGAATGGATGATCTCGATATCCAGGACATTCCAGCGTGGACGTTCAGCCATGACATCGTCGAGCTTTCGACGGCGGTAAAGGGTGCCGTCCTGCACAGGCTGCTGACCAGGGAAGGCGCGCGAAAGGTTGTCTACCTCGATCCGGATATCGCCGTGTTCGGCTCGCTCGACGCGGTTGTCGATCTGCTCGAACAGCACTCGATTGTTCTGACGCCGCATCTGCTCAGCGCCGAGGAGACCATCGCCGCGACTGAAGACAATGAGATTTCCTGCCTTATGCACGGGGTGTTCAACCTGGGGTTCCTTGCCGTCGCGGCATGCGACGAAGGCCTGCAATTCGCACGCTGGTGGCGCGACCGTCTGCTGCTTTTCTGCTATGATGATATTCCGCGCGGGCTGTTCACGGACCAGCGGTGGTGCGACCTGGTGCCGGCCTTTTTCGGCTCGGCCGCCGTCCTGCGGGACCCTGGGTACAACGTCGCCAGTTGGAACCTGGGGCGTCGGCCAATCAGCTTTACCCCGGATGGCGACATTCTGGCGGGCGGGCACCCACTGCGCTTTTATCATTTCACGAAAGTCCAATCCGTGGGCGAAGCCATGATCGAACGCTATGCTGGCGGAGAGACCGGCGCTTTCGAGCTGTTGCGATGGTATCGTGAACGTTTGGCGGCGAACGCCCTGCCTGGATTGCCGAACGGTTGGTGGCATTATGGCCGCTATGCTGACGGCGCGCCCATCACCCGGCGGCAGCGGCTGCGATACCGCACCGACCAGGAACTGCAACGAGAGTTTCCCGATCCGTTTGCCGCCGGTCCGGCTTCCTACCAGAGCTGGTGTACCAGAAACGGTATCATCTGATCCCGATGCGACGATTCGTTCCGGCTGGTACGGTCCGCTTCACGATCGTAGCCGTGTGGCTTCTCGTGCTGGCGTTGAATGCCCCGGGGCAGCTCTCTTCCGATTCCATCTATCAGATGACGGAGGGGATTACCGGCGTCTATGCCAGCATGCACCCGCCGGTGATGTCTGCGCTGCTAGGCCTGCTGTATCGGGTGTTTCCGGGCACCGGACTGTACCTTCTGATCGCGAGCACACCGTTTTTCGTTGCGCTGCTGCTGGTTTCAACCAACCTGCGCCCGCGGATATGGCCGCTGATCGCCCTGGTCTGCCTGATGCTTTCGCCGCTGGTCCTGATCTACCAGGGAATTGTCTGGAAAGACGTTCTCTTCGCCAATCTCGTGGCCGGTTCGTTTGCCTCGGTAACGGCTGGCGATCGGGCGCGTCAGGATGGCCGCAAGGGCGCCGGCGCTGCCTGGATACTCGCGTCGATCGGCTGTGCGGCAATCGCCATTCTGGTACGCCAGAACGGTGCGATCATGCTTCCCTTTCTCGGCCTGTCGCTCGGCGCGCTGGCGATTGGCCCTGGGCGGCTGCACGCCGCCCTGGGCCTGGGCATTGGCAGCGTCGTGCTGGCAATCCTGTGTGCCTGGGGTGTTTCCGCGTTGGTGTCCGCGACCGCAGTCTCACACGTGGATTATCTTGCGGTGGGGCTACGCAGCCTGGAACAGTACGATATGGCCGGGATTGCTGCAGGACAGGCTGTCGTGGCTCCAAGCGTCCCGGGGGTCGACGCTGCCACGGTGCAGCATTACCTCGACGCACTTGGAAAGAACTATTCCCCCGAGCGCGACGATACCCTGAGCGACGTTCCGGCACTGGTCCCCTTCGATCGTTCCGGCGATCACGCAATGCGTGGGCTGTGGTGGCAACTCGTGATCCGTCATCCGGCAGCCTACCTGGTGCACCGCTTCCAATTCTATCGCTGGCTGCTGTTCCCGCCACAGCCCCGCCGCTGCCTGCCGTTTCACGTGGGCATTGCGGGTCCACCCGCGATGCTGGCACGGCTCGGCTTGAATGAAACCGCGCGCCCTGGCGATCGGGCACTGTCCCGTTATGGCAACTTGTTTCTGAACTCACCGCTTTACTGGAATGGCGCCTGGCTGTTGCTGGCGGCCGGGCTGCTGCTTGGATTTGCCCGCCATATTCGTTCTGACTTGCCGGTGGCGTGTCTGCTGGCAAGCTCGATTTGCATCGCCGCCAGTTACCTTCTTGTCGGCATCGCCTGCGACATGCGCTATTGCTACGTAGTGCCGGTCGCGGTAGCGGTTGCGCTGGCACGCCTGACCGGCACAAGGTCGGCAGCCTGACCAAAGAAGATACCAATGCCGGTCAGTCCAAAAAAGGGTTCGTGGTTGGTTCCCCCGCCGCCTTCTCAATCGAAGCCTGGTCGGCCGCTGCCTCCTGTCGTTGGAAAGCCTGCAACTCCAGTTTCTGGCGAAGACGCGCCAACCGCTCATGGGCTGCCCGCAATCCGAGCAGCCGGGAATCGGCAATCTCCTGCAGCTCTGCAAGTGCAGCGCGCAACTCCGGTATGGTTTCATTTTGGGGTGCCGGCACCTGGCTCAGGAAGCTTGCATAGTCCTGGCCACAACTCTTTCGGATCGCCAGGGCGATGACCTCGTGCATCGATGGGCCCCACCATTCCGCGGGAGCCCAGCGTGGCGTGCGCCAAAGCGCCTCCCGCAGGCTCTCTTGCCCGTCGATGGGGACAACACGAGCGCCCGCATCCTGCAATCGTCGCGCAAGGATCGGTGGCGCGCCGGAATGGACGAAAAGCCCAGCTTCACACGCGAACGGGAAAATCGGATCCGTGCTGTGACGAAAATTGTCGGGCAGATAAACTGGACAGGTCACATAGTACACCGGACGGCCCAACGAAACCAGCAACCCGGCCATCTCCAACGCGGTGACAGTTTCGTTGCATTCGACCCAGATAGTGACGTCGGTTTGCGCCAGCGCCGGCGCATCGTCGGACAGGATGTCCAGCTCCATCCCCTCCGCATCCAGTTTGATCAGGTCGAATGGCCCGAACTCCTCGCGCAGGGTAGCGAGCCGCACGGGTTTGGGAACCTCGAACAAAACCTCCTGGCGGGATGCGCCCGCATGCGCGGCGAAAGAGACGGAGCCCAGGTTTCCCTGCACCATCGTAGCCTTCTTCGGCTCAAAGAATGCAGGAGCGACAAGCCGATCGACGACCGCGGCGCGAACCATGCAATTCCGCTGCACGTTCTGTTCCAGCAGTGGTATCACGGATGGATTGGGCTCTACGAAACAGATGAAATCCAGCCGACGCTTCTGGCTAAGGCTCAAACCAAACGTTCCGACAAATGCACCGACATCGAGAACCCGAGCGCCATCCGCGAGATTGGTGCCGATGAAGCTTGTTTCCGCCTCTCCCCATTCACCGTGCGATTTGAGAAAGCGACCGACCACGTCCTGTTCGGTATCAGGTACTACAAGTTCGCCATAACGGGTCTGCACAGATGGCATTACGAGAATCCATTCGCTCCAGCAGCCTGGGGCCGGCGAAGCCCAAGTTTAGCGACGTCCGAACCTAGCGGGCGGCAAATGCCGCGTCTATTGAAAGCCCTGCAATGACGGCTCCGCATTCATCCCGCCATGGTTCGCGCCAGTACCCCATCCGGGTACTGGAACACCTGCGGGGACATTGGGTGCTCTTCTCGATTGTCCAGGCTCCCCGGCTCGGGGACGCGCCGGTGCGCGTTCTTATTCCATGGAACATCCGGAATGCCGACCCGAGAGTCGCCAGCCGGTTCCTGCGGCGAACGCCCGGACTCGGGCATTGGACAGTGGCGTTCGTGCCGACTGACACAGATGCGCTTTGCCTGGAAGTTCTGGGCGGCAGGGAATTATCCTCACAGAGCCGTGTCCGCATGTGGCGCATCTCGCGCCCGACCGCCTCCGCGCTTATCATGCTCCGCAGTCCCCTGCGCATCGCCGGTGCTCTCCTCGGCCCCCCGCGGCAGCTCCCTCAACGCGTCAGACAGGCAATCGCGACGGCCGTGCGTGAGGCAAATTCCCCGCACAGCTACGGAGCATGGATTACGCTATGGGACGACTGGCGCGGCGTTGTGCAGGAGCAGCTACTTGCCTCGGCATACCGAGCCAAATGGCCGTGCCTGTCGGCTGTGGTATTCCACCGCAAATCGGACATCGCGGCTCTCGCCGCAACCGTGGCGTCGTTGCGGCAGCAATGCGGATTTGCCGATCTGCCGGTTTACACGTCCGATGCCGATGCTCCGGCGGCTGCGGCGTTGTCCCAGGCGTCCGGCGAGTATGTCGCGGTGCTGCAAGCCGGTGAGGTTGTGCCGGCACACGCATTTGCTGTGCTGGCCGACCAGGCGGCGCGGCACGACTTGCCTGACATGCTGTGCGCCGACGAAGACCTTCTCGGCGGGGACGGCCGCCGCCGCACCCCGTTTTTCAAGCCGGAAATCAACCACGCATTGGCGCTCTCGGGCATCCTGACGCGCGGCATATGGCTGGTTCGCCGCGCCGCCCTGATGCAGTTGACCCACGGTCTGCCCGGTTGGGCCGAAGCGACGCGCCTGGATGCATATCTGCGGCTTTATGAGCAGCAAACGCCACCACGCACCCACCGCGTGCCGTTCGTATTGACGCACAGGCGTTGCGATACCGGCGTGGCGCCGGACGCGATCCTGGTGGGCATCGCACGCCAACATCTACAGCGCATGGGGATGGCTGCCGAGCTGGCAAGCCCCAAGCTGCCACTGCGCTGGCGCCTGGCCGTCGCGCCGGACCGGCAGCCGAAAGTGTCCCTGATCGTGCCGTCGGCAGCAAAAAGCCCACATGTAACGACTTGCCTTCGCGCGGTCCTGCAGCGCACCGCATATCGTCGGTTCGATATCGTCGTCGTCGTCTCGCAGGACCACCCCCTGGAGCCCGTTCAGCAGAACATTCTCGCGCCCGTGCTTGCCGATCCGCGTGCGCGCGCCGTCGTGCTGGATGTGGCAGAATTCAACTATTCAAAGGCCAACAATTTCGGTGCGTCGGTCAGCGACAGTGAGATACTCTGTCTGCTGAACGATGACGTCGAACCGATCGAGCCGCGCTGGCTGGAGTACATGGTCGGCCACCTATCCGACCCGCATGTCGGCGCCGTCGGCGCGAAGCTGATCTATCCGGATGGCCGGGTGCAGCATGGCGGCGTCATCATCGGACTCGCCGGGCTGTGTGAGCATGCGTTCCGTAATTTGCGACGAGACGAGCCGGGCTATTGGGGCCGCGCAATTCTGGAACAAGAGATGTCGGCGGTCACCGGCGCCGCGCTTCTGGTCCGGCGCAATGCGTTCGAAGCCGTGGACGGCCTCGATGAGGGCTATGCGATTGCCTTCAACGATGTCGACTTCTGCCTCCGCATGCGCGAAAAAGGCTGGTCGATCGTGTTTTCGGCGGCAGCCGAACTGCGTCATCACGAATCAGTTTCGCTCGGCTACCACTTTTCCGGCGAACGCGCCGCGCTCGAAGGGGTCGAGGTCGCCCGCATGCGCCAGCGCTGGCGCTCCGTTTGCATCGCTGACCCGTTTCATAACCCCAATCTTCTGCTCACGCTGGGCCGCGAATGGACGATCGCCTTCCCGCCGCGTGTCGAACGCCCTTACGGCGAGATTCTGGATGAGCTATCGCCGCTGTACGACACGGAGCCACCGGTTGAAAACCACCGGCGCGCCATTCTCTCGGACACCACGCCGCGTACCAGGCACCAGCAACCGATCACATTGAAAACAATGACAAACGGCGAGGCCGGCGAAGTATAAAGTATGCTCGCCGATGGAATCGACGTCACATCGAGATACGCGAGCAAGACGACCCGCACTGCGATGGCGGCAAGCGAAGCAGCAAGAAGCGCAGCCAGCGCAAGCGGAACCGGGCGGGACCGGCAACGGACGAGCGCCAGAATGGATCCGGCCAGTGCCAGCACGAACAACGGCGGAAACGCCCTGGCGTAGCAGAACGCGATCACCTTCGCGATCCGCAGTTGCACCGCAAGGCGCTCCGCCGTGGCCGCTGCGATGTTGCGGACCGAAGCAAAATCGAGAAACACCCGCAGGCTTGGCGTGGTCAGCACCGCGCCCGCGTTCATCCGCGACAATGGGATAGCGACGGGCGACGTGCCCGGTGCGCTGACGACAAGCTCGCATGATGCCTGGGGGCAGCCGGTTCGCAAATCAAAACGGGTCGCTGCCCAACCAGGATATACCTGGGTTACGTCGTGACCCGGCATTTCCGCGATGGTCATGTCCGCCTGCTGGTCTCCGAGCGGCTTGAGCGCGAGCTGCGGCTGACCGGACGGGGAAGCTGCCCACCCCTGCAGGATAAGCTCATAGGGGTAGGCCGGGTTCACGTTGCCCACCATGTCGGCAAAAATGGCGATTCCCGACGGAGTCCCGATGCTCGGCGCTGCCCCGACCTCCATATCCGCCATGGTCAGCAGGACACGTCCGACGACCAGCGAATCGCGCGCCGTGTCCCCCAGGTATTGCCGATGGAACACAGGCATCAGAGTCACCCTTGCCGGCCCGCACTGGATACGGCCGGACGCACAGGCCGTGTCGATCTCGTCGGCGAGCTGCTGGTAGAATCGCATCGCGTCGGGTGCGGATTTGTAATGCCCTGCCGCCGCGACCGCGTCGCGCAGCGCCCACATGAACCAACCCGACAATATCTCAGGGCAGTCGGCCGTTCCGGTCTGGGTGCAACCGATTCGGCGCCAGGTCTCCCCTTCCGGTCCATCCAGCACCGAAGCCAGCTCGCGCGCGGCCGGACTGACGCTGTAGGCGCGCTCGCGGGCGTCCTTCGGAAACACGACGAACCGTCGCCAATGATCCTGCTTGATCCGTGCAAGCGCTCCATAGGCCCGCAGGAACGGCGTGGCCTTGAACTCGGTGGTAACAAATACCCCATATTTCAGGTAGTTCGCACCTGCAACGATGCCGTTGCAGGCGGCGAAGACGGCGACAGCGACCACAAGCGGCAGTCCGACAGACCGCAGCCACGCCGGCATGGACGGCGCCCACGCCGGGCGGAACGCAACGGCCGCGAACAGTGACACAAGGACGGTAACTGCGATTGCCGGAATCAGCCAAGGCCCCTCCTCACGCGTCAGCCAGAACGCTCCCAGCACCAGTCCGCACGCCACGCCATATATCAGACCGAGCCACCATCGGCGGGTCGGGGGCGGAAACACCATGCTGACGAACAGGGTCACGACAGCCAGCGACAGGCTGATATACAGGCCTTCGCGGATGACCCGGCCCATTTCCCAGTGCCAAAGCACCGGGTTGAAGGCCAGAACCGCGAACAGCAGCAATGCCAGCTTGCGGTCATTCGTCACCCGACGCACAAGACAGGCAGCAAGTGCGGACACGGCGAGATACACCGCCTGCTCCGCTATATTGAGTGGAATGGCCAAAAGAAACGATATCAGTATGAATAACGGATAGAACATCCCTTTCGCGAGCGTCAGATTGTCATACGGGCCCAGCCACTCGCCGGCACCCAGGTAACGAGCGGCCCTGACAAACAGCTCGTCATCATATATCGCGATCGAAATGGCGTGCGTGGGAAAGCCGGTTCGGAGCCACAGGCTAAAAACCGCGATCAGCCACCACAGGACCCAACCGCCAAGCCAGGGCCGCATCCGCTGTCGCAGCGCATAATTCACCGCACGGACATTAGAATCCATGCCGGTTCCTAGCCCGCTTTCTGCATCATGCAAAGACGTGGATGAGACGACCTTGCCACCGCGCGGGCCGCGCGCAATCCTCTATGTCAGGAAGCCGGCCCCGCGGTACCACGCCATCACAAACACAATCTGCAAGCCGGCCATCACGACCAGGACCGCCCCACGCAACATGCGCCAGCGAATCGCCACCAGCAGGTCCGCGCACGCCAGCAGGAAAGCGGGATTGGCCGCGACAAATCGCGGCATGCTCCATAGCGTGCCGGACGCAAGGGCCATTATCACGGTCATGCCGCACAGCCATGCCTCGGCGAATCGGCGCGCCACAAGCAACCACCCGCCAGCCGCAAGTCCCAGTACGGCCCAGGCGGCCAGATAAGGCTGCCCGATCCTCAATGGCCTGAAGCTGAATGTCGTGAAGCCGCTCCACAGGACAGCGGCAGGATCGCGGGCCGTATGTTGCCACCCCGCCTCGATATGCACGAAGGCAAGCGGATCCCCGGCTTTCATGTATAGCAGCAGCATGAATGCCAGCAGTCCGGCCGGCGCAATCAAGGCCGGCAGAAGTGCCACGCCCGCCCGCCACACCGAGCCGGCCAATGTGGCTCGCACCAGCCGGTCGCCCGCAATCCACGCGGCGAACACGATCCCGGTCGGGCGCGTCGCGGTCAGCAGCGCGCTGGCACAACCTGCGGCGAAGGGTTGCCCTGCTTCCAGCGCCAAAAGCCCGAGGATTGCCAGTGCCGCATAAAGTGCCTCGGTGTACACCGCGTGGAAATAGAAGCCGTACGGCCACATTGTCAGCAGCAGCAGCCAGGTCCACACGCTTTCCGGGCTGCGTGTCATTGCGCGATACCGCGAACCCACCACTGCGAATGCAATGAAGCACGCAGTGGAAATCACCAGGCCCGACGCGCGCGGCGCAATGGTTGTCAGCCCGTCGAAGCAATGCAGCAACAATGGATACAGCGGAAAGAAAGCCCAGTTCGCCTGTGGATAATGCCCCACGAGATGGGACGTACTATCATAGCCCCCGCCGGCGATCGAAATGTACCAACCGCAATCCCACTGGCACAAGGCCGTGGCAAGGCCACCCCTTGCAAGCAGCGCATAGATCAGCACTTTGACGCCAGTCAGGCCCACGGCGATGCCCAGCGGCAACCGCCAGGTCGCTCGGGATGCGGCTGTGATCGGAAGCGAATTTACGGGCCGGTGCAGCACTACCTCGTCCTGCATTACTGTCAGGCCTAGCCTCTCATTCTAGCAACGGGAGAGAAACCCCACCCGCGCCACCCATTCACGAAAACGGTCTCTCCCGCGAACAGGAGAGACCGTTCAACTGGCTATGCGGCCGGGCACTACCCTTTGTTTTCAGTGCCCTGCTTGTCCCTTCTGTTCACCGCTCAAGGCAGCGAACGTCAGGGGCAGCACATTACCATGCCGGACGCGTGGGATCAGCGTGAGCTGTTCTCTCTGATGGTGTCCTTCGCGCTGCCGACCGCATTCTGCACTTTGCCCTCGGCCTTGTCCGCTTTGCCCTCAGCCTGCATCTTGCTGTCGCCCGTCACTTTCCCGGCGGCATCCTTCACGGCACCCTTGGCTTGTTTGCCGATCCCTTCAATGCGATCTTTGTCCATAGCGCGTTCCTTTCGTTGCGTTACGGCGGAGCAAGACGTGCAATGGGCAGCACTTTACCGCTCCGTCCAGGACCAGAACGCGGCTCAACACGCTGGGTTCAATCGGGCAGCGGGATGGCTCGCCCTTAACCCGTCGCATCCCACGTCGGGGCAAACCCCGGATTCACACAGCGCTGGTCCTTCGGCAGGGCGTCCAGCGCCGCGACATCGTTCTCGTCCAGCGAGATATCCAACGCACGAAGATTTTCCTGCTGCCGCTCACGACGAACCGATTTCGGTATCGGCACAACGTCCGGCTGCCGCAGCAACCATGCAAGCGCGATCTGCGGCGGCGTGGCACCATATTTCTCGGCGATCTTCGCCAGCACAGGATGATCCGGCAACCGCCCTTTCGCCAGCGGCGAATACGCCATGATCGGCAGTCCGTGCGAACGCACGTAATCCAGCAGCGCTGGTTGCCGCAATGTAACGTGATACTCGAACTGCACCGCCGCGATCGGCGCGCGCACCTGCTCGATGGCCTGCCGCAACAGCGCCACGTTGAAATTGGCGACGCCGATCTTGCGCGCTTTCCCCTCCTGCTGCAGCGCCATCATGGTTTCCAGCGCAGCCGGCAGGTTCATGTGCGGCGAGGGCCAGTGGATCAGGTACAAATCCACATAGTCCGTGCGCAGCTTCTCCAGGCTGGCCTCCATTGCGGCGCGCAGCCGCTCAGGCGCCAAATTCTCGTTCCACACCTTGGTCGTCAGGTGCAGATCGCCGCGCGAGAGGCCGGATGCGGCGATACCGGCACCCACTTCAGCCTCGTTGGCGTACATCTGGCCGGTATCGATATGGCGGTATCCCAGCGCCAGCGCGCTCTCCACCGCGTCTTGGCATTCCCGTCCCGACATGCGCCAGGTGCCGAGGCCGAGCTGTGGCATTTGCAGCCCATTGGCAGTGATAATGTGCATGAACCGCCCCTCGCTTACCGCTTGGCCAGATCGATGATTGCCGCGAAACCGGTTTCCGTCCCGATCGCCAGATGCGAGCCCGCCGTGTTCCAGGCCAGCGCGGATACCGCGCCGTTCCCCGGCGGCGCGATCGGCAGGATGCGCGAGGAGCCGATATCCGCAATCACCACCAGCCCGTCGCCAAACCCGCCCGCAACCATGTCTTCCTTCGGGTGGCAGGCCACCTGCGTACACAGCACGTCGTCGCCGCCGGCAAGCTCCATCGGCGCCTTGCCCATCGGGCCGCCGCCGAAGAACGGCCACAGCACCATCGCATCGGCGCCGCTGGTCGCCAGCCACTTGCCGGTGCGCGTGAACGACATCGACTGCGTCTTGCCGGGATAGCCGCTCATGCGCATGTGCTTGCCGTCCGGCAGCGCCCAGCCGTGCAGCGCATTCTCCTGCATCGCCGTCACCACCGCCTCCCCCTCGGGATGCAGCGCAATGCCGATATGGCTGCCCTTCCATTCCACCAGCCGGGGGCTGTCCGTTTTCGCCGCGACGAACCACAGGCTGGCGCCGTTATAGTGCGAGGCGCCGATACGCTTGCCCTTGCCGTCGAAGGCCAGGCCGGTCACCGAAGAAGGATGCGGCAATTCCTTCAACTTAGTACCAGCCGCATCGAACAGATGCACCGTCTTCCCGATCGCGCAGGCGTACACGCCCTTGTCGCCGGGATGGCTGGCGACCTGCTCCACCCATTTCATGCCGAACGCGGCGATGTCCGTCGCCGCGCCGTCGAGTTCGGTGCGGCGCAGCTTGCCGTCGTCGCCGCCGGACACGAAACCGCCGGCAGGATGCGGCGCCAATGCAAGGACCGCGCCGGCATGCACCGCTGCTTCGCGCCAATTGTCCGCATCGGCCATATCGACCAGCCGCAGCGTGCCATCGCCGAGCGCAAACGCGACCGTCCGCCCGCCCGCGTCGAAGCGCGCCGCAACGACGAAGGCACCAACATCCCGGCTGGTGCCGCGTGCGTCGATAAGGAACTGCGCCGTCTCACTCATGAGCAGCCACTACCACGACGACGACGCACCGGCACTACTCCGCCTGGCACGCCTCGAAGCCTCGCCGGAGTTGCGGACGATTGAGGTTGCGCCCGATGAACACGATCCGGCTCTTGCGCGCCTCACCATCTTTCCACGGACCAATGAAATCCCCGTCCGCGATCATGTGCACCGCCTGGAACGCGAAGCGCCGGTCATCACCCTGATAGTGCAGAATGCCCTTGGTGCGCAGCAGGTCTGGCCCTTTCTCCTGCAACAGAAGACCCATCCAGGCATTGAACCGCTCCGCGTCGATCGGCTTGTCCACCTCGAAGCTCACCGACGTCACGTCGTCACTGTGCTCGTGCTCGTCGTCCAGCAGGAAATCCGGGTCCATCTCCAGCACGCGCTTCAAATCGAACGCCCCACGATTGAGGACCTGATCGATCGGCAATGCGGCACGCTCGGTCCGATGGATCACCGCGAACCGGTTGATCTGGCGGATGCGGCGTTCGACCTCCTCCAGCTCTTGCGCGGACACCAGGTCGGTCTTGTTCAGCACGATCACGTCGGCAAAAGCGATCTGATCGGCCGCCTCATGGCTGTCCGCCAGGCGCGCCAGCACGTGCTTGGCGTCCACCACCGTGACGATCGCATCGAGCCGCGCCTTGTTGCGCACGCCCTCGTCGATGAAGAATGTCTGCGCCACGGGCGCGGGGTTCGCCAGCCCGGTGGTCTCGATGATGATCCCGTCGAACTTGTCACGCCGCTTCATCAATCCGCCGACGATGCGGATCAGGTCGCCGCGCACCGTGCAGCAGATGCAGCCGTTGTTCATCTCGAACACTTCCTCGTCGCTGTCCACGACAAGGTCGTTGTCCACGCCCAGTTCGCCGAACTCGTTGATCACGACGGCGTATTTGCGGCCGTGCTGCTCGGTCAGGATGCGGTTCAGCAAAGTCGTCTTGCCGGCGCCCAGATAGCCGGTCAGCACCGTCACCGGCACCGGCTCATTTGCCGGCGGCATCATCGTGTCCGCCATTGTCGCTGCTCCCGTCAATCCCGATGCGCGGTATATAGGGCCGGCCGGGACTCCGGACCACCAGCAGCGCCAAACTCCCCGAGTACCTGCCGGCGAAGCGCGGTCAGGCGCATCGCTGCCGCTTCCAGCCCGAAACTGCGCGCCCGGTTGCGTCCGGCCAACGCCAGGTCTGCCAGGCGCTCCGGATCACCGGCCAGGGCAACGATTGCCTGCGCCATGCCGGACACATCGTCCGGGTTCACGTACACGGCTGCGTCCCCCGCCACCTCTGGAAGGCCGCCGCGGTCCGAACAGACCAGGGCGGCCCCGCACGCCATCGCTTCCAACGCCGCCAGCCCGAACGGCTCCGCCCACCGGCTGGGCACCACGGCGATCGCGGCGCGTGACAGTTCCATCAGCACCTCCGGATGATCGCGATAGCCGAGCATGCGCACCCCGCCGCGTGCCGCGGCCGCGCGAACCTGACGGACATAGCGCGTCTCGGGGCTGTCGGCGCGGAACCGGTCGGCGCCGATCACCGCGGCCTGCCAGCCAGGAAGCTGCGGCAGAGCGGTCTCGCAGGCGGCAACGAATGCATCGGCGCCCTTTTCCGGCACCACACGCCCGGCAAACAGGATCAGCGGCTGCTGCCGCTGGGGTGCCGGCAATGCCGCGAGGTCGATCGGGTTGGGCAGCACCACCGGTGATCGCCCGGCTGGTGCCTGCACCCCGTCCAGCAATCGGCGGCGCAGGAATTCCGACACCGTCACCACGCGCGCCAAGCGGGACAGCAAACGGGTGCGCTGCTCCGGACGGCCGGCGTGTCGCATCGATTGCGGGTCATTGTGCAAGAACAGGACCACCGGCGTGCGCGGAAACCGGCGGGCGAGCGACAGGGCCACCTCGGTGCGGTTATGCACCTCGATCAGGGCCGGGCCGATCTGGCGCAGCGCGCGAGCGATCCCTGCCGCATAGCGGGTGTTCACGTTCCCGGGCAGAAACCGGGGCGAGCGGACCGCGCGGAACGGCACCTCGTCGAACACCGGGCCGGCTTGCTCTCCTCCAAGCACGAGGGCCGGCACCATGCGCGCCAGGCGCCGCACGATCAGCCCCACCGCCCCGGTGCGCCCAGGGCCGAACCCCTCGCCCGGCGGCAGGACGGTGGCGATCAGCGGGGCATCGGAGACCGGAAGCATCCCGCGCCTATACCGCGTTCGAGGCAGCCGGGCACCAGAGTAGGTGCTCAGCGTCCACCTCCCCCGCGGTTTCACGCTGAATGATGCACCGACTGTCACCGGATATCCACCCGCGAGGGCGAAGACTCTAGGATCCGTCATGCCCGCAGATCCGTCCGTCACCCCCGCAGATCCGTCATGCCCGCGAAAGCGGGCATCCACGCGAAAAGCCCCGAAGTCCGCGGGTTTGGTTGGATTCCCGCCTTCGCGGGAATGACGAACGTAGGTGTCGGAATGACGAACGTAGGTGTCGGATGATGAACGTCGGTGCGGAATGACGAACGTCGGTGCGGAATGACGAACGCAGGCCAGCGTCTGTACGGCTTGATATACGCTCGCTCCGCGATTCCACTCCGGCCGATATTGTTCTAATAGCCGCGCGCCACGTCGAACTGGTTGGGCATCGGGTCTCCCTGCCCAAACGCGCGCAGATTGTCGAAGAAGATATCCAGGCTCAGCGGATTATACGTATTCGGATCGTCCGCCGCTGTATGCGGACTGATGATCAGGTTCGGCGTGT
>DATDIC010000329.1:0-2799 GCA_036521275.1 Acetobacteraceae bacterium | reverse complement strand
CGCGGCGGCTGCGGCACGATCCGCTGGCCCGGCGGGTGCGGCTGACCAAGGGCGATGCGGCCCTCAGCGTGCTCGGCGCACTGCGGTTCCTGGCATGAGCGATCTCGCCGCCCGGGCCGACCTCGATGCGGTGGAAACGATCGTGCGTGGCGCCGGCACATCCTTTTATCGCGGCATGCGGGTGCTGCCGCCGGAGCGCCGGCAGGCGATGTACGCGATCTATGCGTTCTGCCGCATGGTCGATGACATCGCCGACGACGAGGGCGAGCTGACCGCAAAGCTGTCGCGGCTGACGGCGTGGCGGGACCGCATCGCCGGGCTGTATCGGGGGGAGGCGGACGGGCCGGTGGGCCGGGTGCTGCTGGCCGCGGTGCGGCGTTTCGAGTTGCGGCAGGCGGATTTCCTGGCGGTGATCGACGGGATGCAGATGGACGCCGAGACGGTGATCGTCGCGCCCGACCTGGATACGCTTGATCTTTATTGCGATCGCGTTGCCTCGGCGGTGGGGCGGCTTTCGGTGCGCGTGTTCGGGGATGCGTCGCCGGCCGCCGACCGGGTGGCTTTTTCGTTGGGGCGTGCGTTGCAGTTGACCAATATCCTGCGTGACCTGGCCGAGGATGCGGCGCGCGGGCGGCTCTATCTGCCGCGCGAGTGGCTGGACGAGGCCGGGGTGCCGCATTACGCCGACGCGGCGCTGCTGTCGCCCGGATTGCCGAGCGTGTGCAACCGGGTGGCGGCGCTGGCACACCAGCATTTCATCGTGGCCGGGCAGGCGATGCGGCTGTGTGACCCACGCGCGATGAAGCCGGCGCGATTGATGGGGGCAACGTACGCGGCCATCCTGTCGCGCCTGGAACGGCGCGGCTGGACCACCCAGGAGCGGGTCAGCCTGCCGAAATGGCAGAAGCTGTGGCTGGCGGCGCGTTTCGGGCTGGCGGGATGAATATGTCCAAGAGAGTCCGATGTCAGCCATCACGGCAAGGATCGCGTTTGTCCTTCTCCTGCTGCTTCAACGTCGCCTGCTCCAGTCTGGACCATCCTTGGCTGATCGTTGGAGCGCGGGTCTGTCATGGTACGACTCCTGCGACCGGCGCCCATAGCCCGGCAGTAAAGCCCCGGCAGTAAGGCCGCTGACTCAGCGGGGACAAAATCATTGACGGATTATTACTCGGACCGTAAGCCACTGCGCAGACGTTCCGACAATAATGTGACCGGTCGATGGTCTCTGATAAACGGCTGCCTTTGCTCGCGGGCCAGCGCGGGATCTGGTTGGCAGATCGCGCGAACCCGTTTCCGGGACGGTTCGTCAATGCCCAGGCAACCAGTTTTCTTGGGGAATTCGACTCCGACATTTTCACCCGCGCGGCCACGCAGCTTGTGGCGGAAACGGAGTGCCTCCGGCTTCGTATCCATGAAGGTGCGGACGGTCTGACGCAGGGCATCCTGCCGCCATCGGACGGAATCCGCCTGCCAATCCTGGACTTTTCCGCTGAGGTCGACCCGAACGCGGCGGCCGAGACGTGGATGAACGTGGCTCACGCCGACCCGATCGACCCTGCACGGGAACCGCCGTTCGCCTGGGCGCTCCTGCGGCTTGGGTCCGGCAGGACGATCTGGAGCCAAATCTATCATCACGTCGCCATCGACTCGACCGGCCGCAACCTTCTGGTCGCACGGCTGGCCAGCATCTACACCGCCCTCGCTACGGGCCGCGACCCCGCCGCGCGACCCTCGGCGCCGGATTTCGCCAGCCTGGCGGCTTTGGAGAACGCCTACCTCGCGTCCAGGCAATCCTCCACCGATCTCGCCTGGTGCCTGTCCCAACTCGACGAGCCACCTTCGGTGCCGAGCCCGTCGAGGCGGGCGGTGGCGAGCGCCGATGTCGGCTTCCATCGTGCGAGCAGGACGATCGGGCCAGGCGTGATGAAGGCACTGAGTGGGTCTGTTCGACGCCTCGGTACCACGCTGCCGCAGCTTCTCTGCGCTACCTGGGCCGCCTTCCTGACTCGGATCTCGGGCAACGATGAGATATTGATTGGCTTGCAGGTCACCGGCCGGTCCGCCGCGACACGTGAGAGTATCGCCACCCTCACGAACGTCTTGCCCCTGCGCCTCCGCATACCGAAGACGGTCAGCTTCGACCAGTACGCTATCGAAACCGGCCGCCAGGTGCGCCTGGCCTTGCGGCACCAACGCCATCCTCACGAGCGCACGCGCGCTGCCCTCGGCTTGAGCCCGGTTGCGTCGGATCCTTTGGTGATCGGGTTCAACTATGCGCCGCCGGCAGTTGCTGCGACCCTTCCGGGAGCCACGATTGCCACGCGAAACCTCGCACATGGTCCGGTCCGGGGACTTACGCTCGGGGTCGAGCCTTGCGCGGACGGCTCGGTTCGTCTCGATCTCGACGCAAACGTGCGGTGCTACTCGGTCGAGGAGGTCGGTCATTTGGCCGACCGCCTGACCCTGGTGCTCCATGATGCGGTTGGGACCGACGGCGCGGCGCCGGTGTCGCGACTGGCGATTTCCCGCCCCGAGGAGCAGCAGCGCATGCTCGCCCTGGCGAGCTGCGGGCATGCCCCCGGCGGCAACGCAACGTCGTTGCCGGAACTCGTTACGCTGCACCATCCGCATGATCAGGCCGCGCCAGCGCTGATCGCCGGCGACGCCCGGCTTTCCTACGCAATGCTCGACGCTGCCGCGAACCGGATGGCGCGCCATCTTATCAGCCTCGGCATCGGTCCCGGCAAGCTGGTGGCGCTCGCCCTGCCGCGAACCCAGACGCTGGTCGTCGCCTTGCTC
>DATDIC010000328.1:0-13843 GCA_036521275.1 Acetobacteraceae bacterium | reverse complement strand
CCGAAGAAGGCGCTCTCGGTCTTGCCGATGGGCGCGTAGGACGAGGCTGGGCCGCTGTATGGCATGGTGTTGCCGATCTTGAGCTCGGTCGCAGTGACGCCTGGTGTCTCTTGGGCGTGCGCGGACCGGACGAGCGTGGCCGCGGTGGCGGCGGCGAGCGTGCTCGTCAGGGCTGCCCGTCTGGTGATCATCGCACTTCCTCCCCGTGGGTATCGTTTCGTGGCCGGCTGCGGCTCGGCAGCGAGACTTTGGCCGCGTGACCGGCGTGGCGCAAGCCCGAGACTGCCTGGCGTGTATCGTCTTCCCAGCGCGTTTCGCCGCCGCGAATTGGCCTCACGGAGTGTTTGCAGGCTGGGTGAAAAGGCTTGTAGGTTCGTCCATTGCCATGAACGATGCCCCGACAAGACTGATCTCGGATGCCGCACTTCGACGGCTGGAGCGCAGCCTGGGCCGCGTGGTGTTCGCCACGCGCTGGCTGATGGCGCCGATCTATGTCGGCCTGCTCGCCTCGCTGGTACTGCTGGCGCTCAAATTTGTGCAGAAGCTGATCCAGGCCATTCGCGACTTCCTGCCGCTGTCGACCACCGAGGAAATGCTGGTTGTGTTGCAACTGGTCGATATTGCGCTGGTCGCCAACCTGGTCCTGATCGTGATGTTTGCCGGCTGGGAAAATGTGATCGGCCCGCTGCTGACCGGGACGAAACCGCAGCTCACCGGGATGGGGTTCGGCGCGGTCAAGTTGCGGCTGATGGGGTCCATCGCAGCGGTGGCAGCGATCCAGATACTGGAAACGTTCATGCACATCAGCGAGGTTTCGGCGACCGATGCGATGTGGCAACTGGCGATCCTGCTGGGGATCGGCATTACCGGCGTGCTGCTGGCGCTGATGGACTGGCTGGCGGGACATCACTGAGCCATGCAGGTCGGCATCCAGTTCTTTCCGGATATCGGGCCGGAAACGAAGGCCGCCCGGGATTACTGGCGAGAGGCGCTGCGGCTGGTCGATCTGTGCGACCGGTATGGTTACAGCCATGTGCGGACGGTGGAGCATTATTTCCATCCGTATGGCGGGTACAGCCCGAACCCGATGCTGTTCCTGGCGGCCGCAGCGCAGGTGACGCGACGGGCACGGCTGGTGACGGGCGCGGTGCTGCCGGCGTTCAACAACCCGCTGAAGCTGGCGGCGGAACTGGCGATGCTGGACGCGCTGTGCGACGGGCGGCTGGATATCGGCTTCGCCCGCGCGTTCCTGCCGCATGAATTCGCACGTTTCGGCGTGGCTCTGGACGAGAGCCGGGCGCGGTTCGAGGAAGGGATGGAGCAGGTGCGGCTGCTGCTGGAGCAGGAGAATGTGTCCTGCTCCGGGAAGTTTCATAGCTTCCGCAACGTCACCTCGCTGCCGCGGCCGACACAGCGGCCACGACCGCCGTTCTATGTGGCCGCGCTGTCCACACCGGAGTCGTTCGAGCGTGCCGGTGCGGCGGGGCACGCGATCATGGCTATCCCGATGGCGGGGGCAGCGATGGGCGAGCTGATCGGGCGTTATCGGGAGGCGCGTGCCCAGGCAGGCCATTCCGGCCCCGGGACGGTGATGCTGGCGTTCCACATGGTCTGCCACCCCGACCAGGCAGAGGCGGAGCGGATCGCGCGGGAGCCGCTGAACCGGTATTTGCGTTCGCTGGTGGATGCGGCGTCGGACTGGACGGCGGGGGCGTCTTCGGCGGATTACCCCGGCTACGACAAGGTGATTGCCGGGCTGGCCGCGGAGACGTTCGAGACGCAGGTGGAAAAATGCGCCGCCTGGGTGGGTACGCCGGCGCGGATCCTGGATATCGCGGCGACGTACCGGCGGCAGATCGGGGAGTTCGAGATCGCGTCGTTGCAGGTGAACTTCAACGATATAGCCGCTGCGGACGCGGAAGCCTCCATGCGGCTGTTCGGTGAGCGCGTGCTGCCGCGCCTTTCATGAGCCGACGAGCGCTTCCGGGCGGATCGGCAGGTCGCGCACGCGGGTGCCAGTGGCGTGGTACACGGCGTTGGCGATGGCGGGGGCTACGCCGCACAGGGCGATCTCGGCCAGGCCCTTGACGCCGAGCGGATTGAAGGCGGTGTCGTTGCCGGGCACGAACTGCACGTCGAGATCGACGACATCGGCGTTCACCGGGATGAGGTACTCGGCGAAGTTGGCATTCATGACCCGGCCGAGGCGTTCGTCCCACTCGGCGGTTTCGTGCAGGGCCATGCCGATGCCGCCGACGATGCCGCCGATGCACTGGCTGCGGGCGATCTTGGGATTGATTACTCGCCCGGCGTCGTAAGCGCCGACCACACGGGGCACACGTACGGCACCGAAGCCGGGATCGACGCGCACCTCCACAAATACTGCGCCGAATGCGGCGGTGGCGTATTTGTTCGATTCATCGCCGGGCTTGGATTCGGCCTCGGCATCGATGCGATCGAGCCCGTAACTGCGCATCAGCGCGGCGTAGCCGTCGGTCGTTGTGCCGAGCGCGTGCAGCTTGCCGCGGAGCAATTCGCATGCGGCCTGCACGGCGTTGCCGACGCTGGCCATGGTTATGGAGCCGCCATGCACAGGGGCTTTCGGCATTTCCGTGTCGCCGAGTTCAAAATCCACGGATTCCATAGGCAGACCGAGGGTTTCGGCGGCGATCTGGGTCATCGAGGTGTAGGTGCCCGGGCCCATGTCGCTGGCGGCGGTGCGGATGACGACGCTGCCGTTGGCGAACATGGTGGCGTGAATTGTGCAGGCGGAGCGGTCGCCGTGATAGATCGCGGTCGCCATGCCGTAGCCGATCAGCCAGCGTCCGTCGCGCATGCTGCGCGGCTGGCGCGAGCGCCGGTGCCAGCCGAAGCGTTCGGACGCAATCTCGTAGCAGGCGCGCAGTTCCTTGCTGGACCAGGGAAGGTTGGCGGCCTCGTCGCGCTCTGCATAGTTGCGCAGGCGCAGTTCCAGCGGATCGAGCCCGAGCGCCTCGGCCAGCTCGTCCATGGCCATTTCCAGCGCCAGCGTTCCGGTGACGACGCCCGGCGCGCGCATCGGGCAAGGCGTGTTGGTGTTCATCTCCACCAGCCGGTAGCGCGTGCGGACGTTGGGGCAGGTGTAGGTGGTCTGGGCGGGTTCCACCGTGGTTTCGGCATATTCCTCGTAGGTGGAGGTCTGGGCCGTGGCTTCATGGATGATAGCGGTCAGGGCGCCGTCACGCTCGGCACCCAAAGCGACACGCTGCAGCGTACGCGGGCGGAAGCCGATGGCGGTGTAGCACTGGCGGCGGGTGAGTTCGACGCGCACCGGGCGATGCACGTGGCGGGCGGCCAGGGCGGCGATGGCTACATGCGGCCAGGTGCGTAGCGCGGAGCCGAACGCGCCGCCGACGAAGGGGCTGATGACGCGGATGTTGGATTCCGGCATGCCGAAGATGTTGGCGATGGCGATACGCACGTTATCGACCCATTGGGACTTGTCGTACAGTGTCAGATGGTCGCCGTCCCACTCGGCGATCGTGGCATGCGGCTCCATGGCGTTGTGATGTTCACGCGCGTGGCTGCAGTTGATGTCGATCTTCACCGATGCCAAGCCGAAGGCCTTGTCGGCGTCACCGCGCTCGGTATGAGCAGGGCGGCCGGCTTTGGCCCATGCGTCGGAGGTCGGCTTGCCGTCCGAGATCTCGATGACGGTGGTGGGTTCCTCGACCATGTATGTGACCCGCACGAGCCGGGCCGCGCCGTCGGCCTGTTGCTGGGTGTCCGCGACGATGACGGCGATCGGCTGGCCGACGAACATGATTTCAGGTGATTGCAGGACGCGAAGCTGGTCGCCGGACTGGGGGTCTACGACGGGGCGCTGCTTCGGTTCGTTGTAGGGCAGGCGCTCGGCCGTTTCATGGGTGATGACCGCCAGAACACCCGGCTCCTGCTCGGCGGCCATGCTGTCGATTGTGGAGATGCGGCCGCGCGGGATGCTGCTGGTGACCAGCGCGGCGTAAGCGAGATTGTGGGGGCGGAACTCGGCCGCATATACGGCCTGCCCGGTGACCTTGGCGGGGCCGTCCACGCGACTGACGGGCTGACCGATGATGGCGTTCATTGCAGGCCTCCCGCCATCAGCAGGGCGCGTTCGATTGCGTGTCGCAGCAGAGGAAGCTTAAATTGGGTGCCTGGCCGTGCATCGGCGCCGCGGATCGATGCTTCGGCCGCGGTGAGTGCGACTGCCTCGTTCAGCGGACGATCGAGCAGCATCCGCTCCACATCGGGCAGCCGCCAGGGGCGCGTGCCGACCCCGCCGGCGGCGACGCGAGCGGCGCGTACCGTTCCGTCGGTAATTTCGACGGCAACCGCCGCCGACACGAGCGCCCATTCGAAGCTGGCACGATCGCGGAGCTTTAGGTAATGAGAGTTTCGTGCGTGGGCGCTGAAGGGTAGGCGGATTGCAGCGATGATTTCCTCGGGACGCAGGCAAGTTTCAATGTGCGGGGTGTTGCCGGGTTCGCGGTGCAGATCCTCGACCTTGATGCGCCGTTCGCCGTTACCGCTGCGGATCTCCAGTTCGGCGTCGAGGACGATCAGCGCGTTGGCCATATCCCCGGGATAGGCGGCGATGCAGTCGGGGCTGCCGCCAAAGATGGCGTTCATGCGGTTCTGCCCGTCTTGTGCGGAGCAGCCGGCGCCAGGCTCGCGCTTGTTGCAGGGAACCGTCGCATCGCGGAAATAGAGGCATCGCGTCCTCTGCAACAGATTGCCGCCGGCGGTCGCCATGTTGCGCACCTGCGGCGAGGCGGTTTCCTGCAAAGCACGCCCGAGCACGGGAAACTGCCGCTTTATCGTTTCATTCGCCATTATATCGGCAAGGCGGGTCAGAGCGCCGATCCGTACGCCTTCGTCGCTCTCCGTTATACCGTGGAATGGCAGCCCGTTGATGTCGATCAGCACGGACGGCGCAATTACCGATTCCTGCAGTAGCTGCAGCATATCGGTGCCACCGGCGATGAACATCGCCTCGGGCGCTTGCGCCAGCAGTGCGGCCGCATTCGTCGTGCCGGAAACGGTGGTGTACGCAAACGGAAGCATTTCTTATTCCTCCCGCCGGGCAACCTCGCGGATTGCCGCGACGATGTTCGCGTAGGCGCCGCAGCGGCAGAGATTCCCGCTCATTTCTTCCCGGATCTGCTCATCCGAGCCGGCCTTTCCTTCGGCGACCAGCGCGACGGCGGACATGATCTGCCCCGGCGTGCAATAGCCGCACTGGAAAGCGTCGTGTTCGATGAAAGCGGCCTGCATGGGATGCAGGCCGGCATCGCCGGCCAAGCCTTCTATCGTGAGAATGGACTTTCCCTGAGCCATGACCGCGAGCATCAGGCAGGCGTTGACCCGCTGGCCGTCGCACAGCACAGTACAGGCGCCGCATTGACCGAGCGCACAGCCTTTCTTGGTGCCGGTCAAACGCAATTGATCGCGCAGCGTGTCCAGGAGTGTGGCGCGCGCATCGACGGTCACCTCATGGCGCTGCTCGTTGATGTTGAGAGTGATGGCGAAACTGGTCTTGTGTCCGCCGGTCCGGGGGGCGCCCGTGCTCCCGCGCGGATGCCAGGCGTGCAGGCCCGCCGCCGTTGGACCCGATTTGGCGATCAAGCCAGGGGCACGGCGGAGTGGCGCAGCGCGCAGTTGGCGGCGTGGCTTGGCGGCAGTGGCAGAGTCTTCCTCCAGCACGTCAGCGACGGCCGCCGGATCCAGGCGTTCTGCCTCTGCGAACAACCGGTCCGCAGTGTCCTCATCACCGCTGCGTTCGGCAGCGAGGGCCTGTTCGGCGAGACGCCTGGCCTGCGGGATACGGCCTTCGTTTTCGCCGGGATCGAGGTCGTCCTGCGCCATCCTGCTCCGCTCCTGTCCGTGCACGGGCGTAAGCTGCCATCAAGCGGGTGGAGTTGCCGGAAGGAGCGCGGAGTTGACGGGATCGTGAGAAGTGGTGTGTTGCGGAATCTGCAAATCCTTGCTGAAGAACAGGCTTCGGTATGCAATTTGGGGTTGCATAAGGCGGTTAAATATGCGGACGTTCGAATCCGTGAGTCACATGATCGCTGCGCCGGAGAGGGGCACCTCCAATGCCCGTGCTGGAATACAGAGTAGTCGAGTTTGACGGAGCCGCCATTTTGCGGGCGATCGGCGCAGTCCCCTCGATCGCTGAGGCCCTGGGACTTTATCGTGGTGCAGTCGAGCGTATTGAGTTCGTGCCCGAACGGGGTGTCATCGCTTTCACGAAGCGAGGTCACGCCGCGATGGCCGAGATAGGTGCAGAGGCACTCGGGGCGTTGCTGGTAGGCTATTGTGCTTGCATCAAAGTTCCGCTGCCGAGGCGAGGTCAGAAAAAGACAGAGATCACCTCACGGAGCGCGCTGCTTCGAATCGCAATCGCCAATTATCCAGAAACCCAGGATCTGCCTCGAATCTTCAGCCGGGCTGAACCAGCGCATTGAACGGCGCCAATGACGGCGCCGTTCTGCCGGACCGCCCATGGGAGCAGTTCGGAATGCTGAAGCAGGCCGACGCTAAATGGCCATGGTGCGTTCGGCGATCCGCGTCAGCCGATGGGTCGCCGCTCCCAGTCGCCGCAACATGACAGGGAGTCCCGGCTGCGCGGGGACCGGCCCACCATCGCGCACCTGCGCCCAGGCAGACCATTCCTGCTCGGAAAGGAGTAGTACCCGCCGCCGATCCTCATCACTGATGGTGATGGCATTCCCGACCCGATCGAAAACACCGAACTGGTTGCGGGCGAGGGTATCGACGTCCAAGCGTGCAGTGATCACAGGACCTCCTTCGAGGATGTCTCGATGGCGGAAGTGTCCGGCTTTCCGACGGCGGAATTCGGAACCGCCCGTGGCGATTGTTGGGCACGCGCACACGATACCGTGCGGCGAACGCAGCAATTCCGTGGGCTGAGGAGGAAGCGATGGCCGCCGGGGCTGGCGGCACCCGCACGAGCCCGACCTTACTCAGGACCAAACCGGCCATAAAGCTGAACACCGAAAAGCCACGTCGGCGGGAATGCCGACTATCGCGCTATCCGCCTCGTACCGACGTAAGCCGCCAAGTCGGATCGCGCGCCGAAAGATCGCGCTCGAAGGTCCAGATGTCTGTGATCTCCGTCACAGCGTCCGCGCCAGCGACAGGCTGGCCATTACGGTCCTTGGTCAGGCTGACCTGATCGGACACAAAGCGAACCGCAACCTGTCCGATGGTGCCGCGCAGCTCCGCCTGCTCGATTTCGGCGCCCGGCACATCCTTTATCTCACTGACCTGCGTGTGCCCGGCCTGCTCGCGCGCGGCGATCGCCTGATCGAACGAACGGTAGACATCTTCGCCAGTCAGGTTGCGCAGGGCCTGCCGGTCGCCGCCGGCGAAAGCGGTGACGATGATGCGGAACGCCTGCTCGGCCCCGGCCAGGAACGCCGCGGGTTCGAAATTGCGGTCCACCGCCTTCATCCGCGCGAGGGTCTGGCCGATCGGGGAGGCTGGGTCCGGGACGGGCCGGACGACCGCTGGCTCTCCAGGCTCCGCGCGCCCTTCAATGATCGGGCCGCCGGGCGTTCCGGCCGGCCCTACGCCGGGCGGTTGGTAGGGCTGTGCAGGCGGCCGCTCGAACCCGGTGCGTCGGCCCAGGATGCTGCGCAGCCGCAGCACCAGGAACGCGGCGATCATGCCGAACAGAATCAGATCGACCGGGAACCCGCCCATGTCCATCGTGTCTTACTCCTTCGGGAGACAGATAAGCGTGGGAGCGGGCAGACACAAATTTTTCGCGCCTCAGGCGGGTTGTCTCCTGGCCGGGGGAACGGTAACTGCCGGATATGATCCTGCTGCGTCACGGCCAGAGCGAGTTCAACCTGCATTTCACGCAGACGCGGCGGGACCCTGGCATCGTCGATCCGGCGCTCACGGAGCTTGGCCACGCCCAGGCAAGGGAGGCGGCGGATCGGCTAGCGCCGGAGCGGATCACGCGGATCGTCGTATCGCCGTACCGACGTACATTGCAGACCGCGGTGCCGGTGGCGCGCGCGCTGGGTGTGCCGGTCGCGATCAACCCGATCGTGCGCGAGCGTTATGCGTTTGCGTGCGACATCGGGACGCCGCGAACCGAACTGGCGCTAAACTGGCCGGAGCATGATTTCTCGTCGATCGACGAGGTGTGGTGGCCGGCGATGACGGAGCCGGCCACTTCGGTGGTGGGCCGCGCGGCATTGTTCCGGGCGGAGATGGCGGCGCTCCCTGACTGGGCAGACACGCTGGTGATTACCCATTGGGGGTTCATCATGTCGATGACCGGGCTGAGCCTGCAGAACGGGCAATGGCTGCGGTGCGACCCGACGGCGCCCCCGCCGGCGGAGATACCGTGGAAGGTGTAGGTGGGGTCGGTGCTACCGTTCCGAGCCATGGCGTATAACAATGCGTGGGCGAACCACCGGCTGATTACCGCCTGTGGGGGGTTGCAGCCGGGTGAATTCACGGCCGGCCGGACCGGGTTCTTCCCGAGCCTGCGGGCGACGCTGAACCATATTCTGATTGTCGACTGGTTTTACGTGGATGCGATGGAAGGCGGAACGCTCGGGCCAGCGGCGTGGGCGGAGCGGGAGCCTTGCGAAACGGTGGAGGAGCTGCGGGAGGCGCAAGCGACGATGGACGGGCGGCTGATCGCGGTGGTGAAGGGGCTGGATGAGGCCGGGCTGGGACGCATCGTCTCAGTGCATCGCGGCACACATGTTCAGCAGGAGCGGATGGACCGGTTGCTGCTGCACTTGTTCCAGCATCAGCTACATCATCGGGGGCAGGCGCACGCGATGATGAGCGGAAGCTCGGTGCAGCCGCCGCAATTGGACGAGTTCTTTTCGGCCGGAGAGGCGTCGCTGCGGGCGGCGGAGTTTGCGGAGCTGGGGTGGACGGAGGAGACGGTGTGGGGGGAGCTGGGTCGTAACGTTTGAGGCCAGTTGGTCCGGCGCGGCGGCTCGGCTGAGACCCGGGGTTGGGGTTCGAGGTCGCGGGTGGATAGCGCGGTCGTGGATGGCCGGGACAGGCCGGACAAGCCCGGTCATGACGCGTAGGGCCGGTTGCGACAGTGGCCTCGGCTAGTACGGTGATGCCGGTTGAGACGTGGCGGCGGGACGGGGGCGGTCAGGCGATGACCCCGCGCTTGCGGAGTTCGGAAACGACCAGCTCGGCCAGTGCCTCGGGAGGGGCTTCCAAGGTCTGAAGACGGATTTCCGGGTTCAGCGGTTCCTCATACGGCGCATCCACGCCGGTGAAATTGCGGATCTGGCCGGAGTCAGCCTTCTGGTACAGGCCCTCGGGATCGCGCCGGCGGCACTCCGCGACCGGCGTATCGACGAAAATCTCTAGGAACTCGTCTTCCTCCACGCAGTCGCGTGCCAAACCTCGTTCGGCACGATAGGGCGAGATGAAGGAGACGAGGACGATCATCCCGGCTTCGACGAACAGCTTGGAGACCTCCGCGATACGGCGGATGTTTTCCACACGATCGGCCTCGGTGAAGCCGAGGTCGCGGTTCAGCCCGTGGCGGACATTGTCGCCGTCCAGCACCATGGTGTGGCGGCCTTCGGCGTGCAGGCGTTTTTCCACCAGGTTGGCGATGGTGGACTTGCCGGCGCCGGAAAGGCCGGTGAACCATAGCACGGCGGGTTTCTGGTGCTTGAGATCGGCGCGCGCGGCCTTGTGCACGTCGAGCTCGTGCCAATAGATCGCGCTGCGGCCGGAGAGGATTTCGCTGATCAGGCCGGCACCGACGGTATTTCGGGTGAGCCGGTCGATCAGGATGAAACCACCCAGCTCGCGGCTGGATGCATAGGGCTCGCACGGGATCGGCCGGGACAGCGATACGGTGACCAGGCCGATCTCGTTCAGATGCAGTTCGCGCACCGGTTCTTCGGTGAGCGTGTCGATATCCAGCCGGCTGACGATTTCGGTGACGGTCGCAACCGCCAGGGTGGTGCCGAGCAGCAGCAGATAGGCCCGGCCACGGAACAGTGGGGTTTCGTCCATCCAAACGATGCGGGCGCTGATCCGGTCGGCTGCTTCCGGCAGCGGGTGGGCGGCGAGGACATCGCCGCGGGAGACGTCGATCTCCCGGTCCAGGACCAGGGTGACGGCGTCGCCCGGAGCCGCTTCCTCCTGGTCCCCGTCCATGGTGACGATACGGGCGACATGCGCCTCAGTCCGCGACACGCTGTTGGTGATCGGGCTGCCGACGCGCAGGGTGCCGCCGCAGACCGTTCCGGCATAGCCACGGAACGTATGGTCGGGGCGGGCGACGAGCTGAACCGGCAGACGGAACGGCCGGGTACTGGCGGGGGCGTCATCCGGCTCCGCGGTTTCGAGCGCGCGCAAAAGTGTCGAGCCGGCGTACCATGGCATGCGGGCGCTCGGGGCGGTGACGTTGTCGCCGTCTCGCGCACAGACCGGAATGGCGGTGATTTGCAGGGCCCCGAGCCGGTCCTGCAATGCTTCGAACGCGGTTACGATGGTGTTGAAGGTGGACTGATCGAAGCCGACGAGGTCCATCTTGTTGATGGCGAGCACGAGCTGGCGGATGCCAAGCATGCTGGCGATGGCGGCATGACGGCGGGTCTGCGCCAGCAGGCCGTTGCGGGCGTCCACCAGCAGGACGGCGAGGTCTGCGGTGGAGGCGCCGGTGACCATGTTGCGGGTGTATTGGTGGTGGCCCGGGGTATCGGCCAGGATGAAACGCCGCAGCGGCGTTTCGAAATAGCGGTAGGCGACGTCGATGGTGACGCCCTGCTCGCGCTCGGCGGCCAGGCCATCAACCAGCAGCGCGTAATCAACACCGTTTTCCACAGTGCCGAAACGGCGGCTGTCGCGTTCCAGGACCTGCATCACATCGTCCGGGATGCTGCCGCATTCGAACAGCAGGCGGCCGATGAGGGTGGATTTGCCGTCATCGACACTGCCGCAGGTGAGCACGCGAAGGAGTGAATCGGGCATCAGAAGTATCCTTCGCGCTTTTTCTTTTCCATCGAGGAATCCTGGTCGAAATCGATCAGCCGGCCGGCGCGCTCAGAGATGCGGGTGTTCTGCATTTCGGTGACGATGTCTTCGATCGTGGCTGCGGTGGACAGCACGGCGGCGCTGAGCGGATAGCAGCCGAGCGAGCGGAAGCGGACCATGCGGGGCACGGGAGTTTCGCCGGGCCGGAAGCGCATGCGGTCGTCGTCAACCACGATAAGGGCGCTGTCGCGTTCGACGGTGGGGCGCATCGCGGCGAAATAGAGCGGCACGACGTCGATGCCCTCGAACAGGATGTAGGTCCAGACGTCGAGCTCGGTCCAGTTGGACAGCGGGAAAACACGCAGCGTTTCGTTGGGGGCGAGCTGGCCGTTATAGAGGTGCCAGAGTTCCGGGCGCTGGCGCTTCGGGTCCCAGGAATGGCCGGGGCCGCGGACGGAGAAGACGCGTTCCTTGGCGCGGGAGCGTTCCTCGTCGCGGCGGGCACCGCCGATGGCGGCATCGTATTTGCCGGCGGTGAGCGCCTGCTTCAGTGCGTCGGTTTTCATGATCTGGGTGTAGGCGCCGCTGTCGTAGTCGAACGGATTGACGCCCTGCTTCGCGCCGTCCGGGTTGGTGTGCACCCGCAGGTCGAGCTTGTAACGTTCGGCGGTTGCGTCGCGGAACGTGATCATGTCGCGGAACTTCCACGTCGTATCGACGTGCAGCAGCGGGAATGGCGGCTTGGCGGGGAAGAACGCCTTGCGGGCGAGGTGCAGCAGGACGGAGGAGTCCTTGCCGATGGAATAGAGCAGCACTGGGGCGGCGGCCTGGGCCGCAACCTCGCGCAGGATGCGGATGCTTTCCGCTTCCAGCACATCGAGGTGGGCGGGGCGTGCCGGCCGGGTTTCAACCCGCTTGCCCATCAGGCGCTCTCCGTCGTCGTTCGCATGATCGATAACCTTTGTCGTTGTCCCTCGCGCGGGTACCAGACCACCGCAATGGCGTCCTGCTTCCGCACCGGTGCCGGAGGGATATCAGGGCGAACTCGTCGGCAATCGCTTGCCCCGAGTTCCTGGCGGGCGTTGCCCCCTCCCCCTGTTTGCTCTAATCGAATGAAATCCGTCTCGCAATCAGAAACCGTCGTCTCGCCATGCGAATTTCGGCGGCGAGCCGCGCTGCCGGGTAAGGCCGCAAACGCTTTCCTTATCCGGGCGGAGGCAGGGGAGAATTCGCATGCCGAAGGATATGCTTGGGCTTGCGCTGACGACGTCCGATAGCGCCGTGCACGCATTCGATTACGCAGTGCTGGGGTATGTCGGAAGCCGTGCTGACCTGGCGGATCGGGTGAAAGCCGTCTTGTCGGCGGATCCGGGGTTCGGACTAGCGCACTGCCTGAGGGGGTATCTGGCGATGCTCGGATTCAACCGGGCGGGGCTGGAGGCGGCGAGGACGGAAGCCGCGGAGGCACAACGGCTGACGGCCGGCGCCACCGGGCGGGAGCAGGCGCATGCGGCGGCCTTGCACACCTGGATCGAGGGGCACCCGGACCGGGCGGCCGCAATTTGGGATGAGATCCTGGCCGAACATCCGCGCGACCTGCTGGCCTTCCGGCTGGCTCATTTCGTCAATTTCTGGCGGGGACGGCCCGACCTGATGCTGGCATCCGCGGTCTCGGTGGAGCGGCACTGGAGCGCGACGCTGCCGGGATGGGCATCACTGCTGGCCTGCCGCTGTTTCGCGTTGGAGGAATCCGGCCGCTATCCGGAAGCGGAGGCCGCCGGCCGGGCAGCCATCGAGCATGACCCGTACGATCTGTGGGCCGCGCACGGGGTTGCGCACGTGATGGAGATGCAGGGCCGGCAACGCGAGGGGATCGCCTGGATCGACCAACTGCAGGGCTACTGGGGAGAGGCCAACAATTTGCGGCACCACGTATGGTGGCACGCGGCGGTATTTCATCTCGAACAGGGCGACACGGATCGGGTTTTGGCGCTCTATGACCAGGAGATACGAAATCCGACATCGAAGCTGACCCGGGCGCAGCCTGATCTGTACATCGATGTGCAGAACGCCGCCTCCTTGCTGTTCCGGTTGGGGCTGCGCGGGGTGGACGTGGGCGACCGCTGGGAGGAACTGGCCGACAAGGCAGAGGCCCGGATCGGCGACTGCCAATCGGCGTTCACGCTGCCGCACTGGATGATGGCGCTGTCGGCAACCGGGCGCGAGGCGGCCGCCGAACGGCTGATGGAGGCGATGCGTGGGTTCGGTGGCCAGGATGGAGCGCACGCGGAGGTGGTGCGGCGCTATGCGCTGCCGATAAGCGAAGCCGTGCTGCGACGTGGACGGGGCGATTACGCCGGTGCCGTGACGGCGATGCGACCGGCGCTGGGCGGGATGCACCAGCTCGGCGGCAGTCATGCGCAGCAGGACGTGCTGGAGCAGCTTTACCTCGATGCGGCCGTCAAAGCGGGGCTTGGCGACGAGGTCCGGGGGTTTCTGGAACGGGTGGCCGGGGAGCGTCCGGTACCCCCAGGACGACGGGCCGCCTATGTGGCGGCGGCGCGCGCGCATGGATTTGCGTAGACAGCGACGTCCTTGGCGGACGCCGCCGAGGACGGGTCAGGAATCCAACCCGGGAAGGCGTGCCCGCCCGGCGTGAGTCAGACCGTGGTTTTGCCGCCGCCACGCCGATGGCGATCAAACCGCATTCCTTTGCTTCCTCCCACACCGGCAATCGGGAGTAGGAGGTCCGCCATGTGTCAATGACCTCGGCATAGGAGCGGCGGTTGCCGCGCGAGCCGATCCGGCAGGTGGC
>DATDIC010000327.1:0-3876 GCA_036521275.1 Acetobacteraceae bacterium | reverse complement strand
TGTGGCCGTGGAGGCGGTGAATGCGGGCGGCGTGCCGGCCGAGTGGACGTCGACGCCCGATGCGGCGGCCGACCGAGCGGTGCTTTACCTGCACGGCGGGGGGTTCATGATCGGCTCGCTGGTCAGCCACCGGCACATGGTGTGCGAAGTCGGTCGCGCGGCGCGTGCGCGCACGCTGGCCTTGCATTATCGGCTGGCTCCGGAAGCGCCGTTCCCGGCTGCCGTGGAGGATGCTGTCAGCGGATATCGGTACCTGATTGCGGGGGGATTTCAGCCGGGCAGGATCGCGCTCGCGGGGGATAGCGCCGGCGGCGGGCTGGTGGTGTCTGCGCTGGTCGCGATTCGCGATGCGGGCTTGCCGCAGCCGGTCTGCGCCTGGTGCATCTCGCCTTGGGTGGACATGGAGGCGATCGGCGCGAGCATGGTCGATCGCGCCGCGACCGATCCTACCGTGCAGAAAGCGCCGCTGCTGGACATGGCGCGGGCCTATTTGAACGGCGCCGATCCGCGCTCTCCGCTCGCGACGCCGCTCTATGCCGATCTGCGCGGGCTGGCGCCCATGCTGATCCAGGTGGGGTCGGTCGAGACGCTGCTGGATGACGCGCTGCGGCTGGCACGCGGGGCCGGGATGGCGGACGTTCCGGTGGACCTGCAGATCTGGCCGGAGATGATCCATGTCTGGCATTTTTATCATCCGGAACTGAAGGCCGGGCGGCGCGCCATAGAGGTGGGCGGCGATTTCATCCGTGGCATGATGGGCGGCCGAACCAGGTGAATTTTCGCTCGCTGTACCGGCACGGGTTTGCCCGCGTCGCAGCCTGCACGATCCCCGGCGAACTGGCGGACCCGGCGGCGAACGCGCGATCCATCCTGCGCGTCGCAGGGGAGTGCGACGCTCGTGGGGTGGCGGTGGCGGTGTTCCCCGAGTTGGCGTTGTCGGCCTATTCGATCGATGATCTGCGATTGCAGGATGCTCTGCTGGACGCGGTGGAGGAGGCAGCGTCGGGGCTGATCGCGGCGTCGGCGGAGTTGCTGCCGCTGCTGGTGGTGGGTGCACCGGTGCGGCACCACGGGCGGGTATACAACGTCGCGCTGGCGATTCATCGCGGCCAACTGCTGGGCGTGGTGCCGAAAGCGTATCTGCCCAATTATCGCGAATTCTACGAGCCGCGCCAGTTTGCGGCTGGCGCTGGCTGGCGCGGTGCCACGACGTCTGTGGCGGGGCTGAGCGCGCCATTCGGGACGGACCTGCTGTTTCCGGCAGAGGATTTTCCGGACCTGGTGGTTCACATAGAGGTCTGCGAGGATTTCTGGATTCCGGTGCCACCCAGTTCGTTGGCGGCGCTGGCGGGTGCCACGGTGCTGCTGAACCTGTCGGGCAGCCCGATCACGATCGGCAAGGCGGACATGCGGCGCCTGTTGTGCCAGTCCCAGTCGGTGCGGTGCCTCGCAGCGTATTTGTATGCGGCGGCCGGCGAAGGCGAGTCCACCACCGACGTGTCGTGGGACGGGCAGGCGACGATTTTCGAAAATGGCGTGAAACTGGCAGAGACCGAGCGGTTTCCGACCGGCGATCGCATCGCGGTGGCGGATATCGATCTCGATCTGCTGCGGCAGGAACGCATGCGGATGGCGACTTTCGACGATAATCGCCGTGCGATGGCGCTGGGTGAGTATCGGCGGGTTTCGTTCCGCGTCGATCCTCCGGAGGGCGATATCGGGTTTGAGCGCATTGTGGAGCGGTTTCCGTTCGTGCCTGCCGATCCGGCGCGACTGGAGCAGGATTGTTACGAAGCGTACAATATCCAGGTCTCGGGGTTGATGCAGCGGTTGCGGGCCGCGCATATCAAACGGGCGGTTATCGGTGTTTCCGGCGGGCTGGATTCGACGCAGGCACTGATCGTGACGGCACAAGCGTTCGATCGGCTGGAGCGCCCGCGTACCGACATCATGGCGTTCACCATGCCGGGGTTCGGGACCGGGGACGAGACGAAAAGCAACGCACTGTCGCTGATGCGCGCGTTGGGGGTGACGCACCGGGAACTGGATATCAGGCCGGCGGCAACGCGGATGCTGGAGGATATCGGGCATCCGTTCGCCCGCGGCGAGCCGGTGTACGACATCACATTCGAGAATGTGCAGGCGGGGCTGCGCACGGATTACCTGTTCCGGCTGGCAAACCAGCACGATGGGATCGTGATCGGGACTGGTGATCTGTCGGAGCTGGCACTGGGCTGGTGCACCTATGGCGTGGGCGACCAGATGTCGCACTACAACGTGAATGCCGGGGTGCCGAAGACGCTGATCCAGCATCTGATCCGGTGGGTGATATCGTCGGCGCAGTTCGAGCCGGAGGTGCTGGCGACGCTGGAATCCATTTTGGCGATGGAGATTTCGCCGGAACTGGTGCCGGTGGGAGCGGGGGAGAGACCGCAGAGCACGGAAGCGAAGGTGGGCCCATACGCGCTGCAGGACTTCAATCTGTTCTATACGTTACGGTATGGGTTCCGGCCGTCGAAGATCGCGTTCCTGGCCAGCCGGGCATGGGCGGATGTTGGGTGCGGGGATTGGCCGCCGGGCTTCCCGGAGACGCGTCGCCAGGCTTATTCGTTGGCGGAGATACGATTTTGGCTAGCCGAGTTCCTGCGGCGGTTTTTCGCCACCAGCCAGTTCAAGCGCTCGGCGCTGCCGAACGGCCCGAAGGTGACGGCCGGCGGGTCGCTGTCGCCACGGGGTGATTGGCGGGCGCCCTCCGACGGCAATGCGAACGCGTGGCTGGCGGAGCTGGACGCGAACGTGCCGGAGACGTGAGGCTTGTTGCCGCTGGTACCATCTGTGCCTTCTGAGGATGAAGAGGCGCTGGAGGCGGGGCGCAGGCTGTTCGCGGCCGAATGCCGGTTCGTGCACGCGGCGCAGAGGCTGGACCAGGTGCCGCCGCCGGCGGAACCGGAGATTGCGTTTGCCGGACGGTCCAATGTGGGCAAGTCGTCGCTGCTGAATGCGCTGACCGGGCGCCGTCGGCTGGCGCGGACCTCGGTGACGCCGGGGCGGACGCGGCAGTTGAACTTCTTCGAGCTGGGTGGGCGCATGATGTTGGTGGACCTGCCGGGGTATGGCTACGCCGAGGCGTCGAAGCAGGTGAAAGCGGATTGGCAGGGGCTGATGTTCGATTACCTGCGCGGGCGCCCGACGCTGCGACGGGTGATGCTGCTGCTGGACGCGCGGATTGAAACGAAACCGTCGGATGAGGCGGTGATGGAACTGCTGGACCGCGCTGCGGTGACGTTCCAGATCGTGCTGACCAAGGCGGATGACGTGAAGCCGGCGGGGCTGGAGGCTAGGCAGCGGGAGGCGACGGCGCTGGCGCGGGCACACGCGGCGGCTTATCCGGCCGTGCTGGTGACCAGCAGCCGGTCGGGGGTGGGTGTGGCGGAGGCGCGGGCCGCGATAGCAGGGGCTGTGTGAGGGGGGATGGAGAAGCTGGATTTGGTTTGGTCAGCGGGGCCGCGGATGGTGCGGGAAGAGGACTGGCGGCGGCACCAAACGGTCGGAGGGCAGATGATGGGAGGTCGGCAACTGCGTTGGCCGCAGGCAATCTGCCGCAACGGAAGAATTCGGCTCTTGGGGCGGCTGATATTATACCGGACCGCATTGATCCTGCCGGTGTTGCCCGGAGCAACGTGAAGCGATCGAGCGGCGCGGTGGGTGACAAAGTCGTGGATGGCCGGGACAAGCCCACTGCTGTCCGGCACGATTTATGCTTGTACGTGTGCACGACATCGATTCTACTGCGGAAGCAACGTTGCCCCACGTACCTTCGCAGCGAGAACCGATGCCATGCGCCACAAAGCGACCGTCCTCGAACAGATTATCCAG
>DATDIC010000326.1:0-10336 GCA_036521275.1 Acetobacteraceae bacterium | reverse complement strand
GGGACCCGCCCCGCACCGTATGTCCGGATTCAGCAGGAAAGCTGCCGTTCACCAACGTGATGCTCACGAGCAACGCAACCTGGCCGCGGCCAAGCGTTCTTTCGAGCAGCAAAGGCGGTCACCGGCGTGATCCCCGACCGGGTCACGACGGATGGCAATGACGTCTATCCCGGGGTGATCCTGATGAACCTCGGCAGCCGCGTGCGGCATCGGACAAGCCGCCACTTCAACAATCGCGTTGAGCAGGATCATCGCGGCGTCAGGGCCGATGTCGATCGAGCCTGAGCATGTTGCTCCGAGCAGGCTCGAAAGCTGACAGAACCCACACACAGAGCGTCTCCTCATCGGTTTGACTTGGCAATGCCCCATTGAAGACGGGCCTTGCGCTTGCCCGAGTAAGCGCCGATATACGGCTCGGTTTCCGTGAAGCGTGATTGGCGCTCCCTGCTTGGGACTGCACTCCCGGAAGTCCCATTCGTAACGGTTCGCCCCATTATCGCGCGGGCAGGCGGACATTCAGACGCGTCACTGGCCGTAGGAAACCTGCGGCAGGCCGCGTTGGAGCTATCATCCACGTGACATCCCCGACTTTCGCGGCACTCGGTTTGACCGAGCCGCTGCTGCGTGCGCTCGGCGCGCAGCATTTCACCACACCAACGCTGATCCAGGCCGCGGCCATCTCGCCACTGCTGGCCGGCCGCGACGTGATTGGCATCGCCCAGACCGGCACCGGCAAGACCGCGGCGTTCGGCCTGCCGCTGTTGCAGCACCTGGCCACCACCGCTGTGCGCGCCGCACCGTTCCATACCCGCGCGCTGATCCTGGCGCCGACCCGCGAACTCGCGCAGCAGATCGACGACAGCCTGCGCAAGCTCGGTGCCGGGCTGCGGGTGCGTAGCGTGACCATCCTGGGCGGCGTAAGCCGGTCGCGACAGGTGACTGCAATGCGCGGCGGCGCCGACATCGTGGTCGGCACGCCTGGACGCGTCTGCGACCTGCTGGCGGCCGGCCAGCTTCGGCTGGGCGCGGCGCAGCATTTCGTGCTGGACGAGGCCGACCGCATGCTCGACCTCGGCTTCATCCGCGACATTCGCCGTATCGCCGCTGCCCTGCCGGCGCAGCGGCAGTCGTCGTTGTTCTCTGCGACCATGCCGCAGGAGGTCGCGCATCTGGCCGAGGCCATGCTGCGTGATCCGGTCCGCGTGTCGATTGCGCCGGTCGCCGCCAGCATTCCGAAGATCGAGGAGGTGGTGCATTTCGTGCCGCAGGCGGGGAAGCGGCCGCTGCTGGGACGGCTACTGGCCGACTCGGCAATGTCGCGCGTGCTGGTCTTCACGCGTACCAAGCGCGGCGCTGATCGTGTGGCCGCCGAGTTGGAGCGTGACGGCGTCTCGGTGGAGGCGCTGCACGGCAACAAGAGCCAGCCGGCGCGCGAGAGGGCGCTGGACCGGTTCCGCAGCGGGCGAGCACGAGTGCTGGTGGCGACCGATATCGCGGCGCGCGGCATCGATGTGACCGGCGTGTCGCACGTGATCAATTTCGACCTGCCGGTTGAGCCTGAGAGCTATGTGCACCGCATCGGCCGCACCGCGCGTGCCGGCGCGGCCGGCATCGCGATCTCATTCTGCGACACGGCAGAACATGGCGCGCTGCGGGCCATCGAGCGGACAACAGGCAAGCCGATCTCGGTGGGTAGCGGGTTGCCGCCGCATGCGCCGCCCGCACAGGCTGCAAAACCGCAGGCAGAGCGAAGTTTGCGCCGGGACGGTCGCGGCGACGGGCCGGGCGCGGGCGCCGGCCGGGCGGGATGCGCGCCGCGGCATGACGGACATTTACGTCGATGGCGATGCCTGTCCGGTGCGCGAGGAGGTGTTTCGCGTAGCGGACCGGCTCGGCCTCGGCGTGTTCGTGGTGTCGAACGGCTCGCGGCCGATCCGTCCCAGCTTGCGGCCGAACGTGCGCATGATCACGGTCGCCGCAACACCGGACGCGGCGGATGACTGGATCGCAGAGCATGTGACGGCGGCCGATGTCTGCGTGACGGCGGACATTCCGCTGGCGTCCCGGTGTCTGGCGAACGGCGCGCGGGCTCTGGCGCCGTCGGGGCGCGTGTGGACGAGCGACAATATCGGCAATGCGCTGGCCGGGCGCGAAATGTCGCGCCATCTGCGCGAGCTTGGCGTTGCGACCGGCGGCCCGGCGCCGCTGCGCAAGCAGGACCGCTCGAGGTTCCTGAGTGCCCTCGATACGGTGGCGCAGGCAGCACGGCGGGGAATGCGGCCTGACGCAGCGAGCACCGCTTCCATGTCGTCCGAGAGGATCATGCAGCCCCCACATACCGGGCCATCCATGCCGGATACCTGAGCCTTCACATCTGGGCGCGCGGGTCGGCATCACCGCCGAGCTGCACACCTGGGGATACAGAAGATGACGCCTCCTGGGTTGTTTCGGATGGCGTGCGTTGGACCGTTCTTTGGCGCGATTTTCCGCCGCTTGATCCGCTCTACGTCTCCACAGTCGACAGCGGGAATCTGGCCGGCCAATCGATCGTTCTGGACCATGCCTGCCGGGCGTGGGCCATCGTGACGCCCACGCCTGCGCAGCACCTGGCTGGAATAGCCGATGCATGGCTGCCGCGCCTGCGGGCGCGGTTGTCCAAGCACCCGCACCGGAGCGTCCGATCGCCCGGCACTGGGCCATCATCGCCACCCTGATCCAGACCGCCAAGCTCAACGGGCACGATCCACTCGCCTGGCTGGCTGACGTGCTCGAACGCATCATCTCACGACGAACGAAGCACAACGAGTCGCACACGCTGCTGCCCTGCAACTGGAAGACTGAGATCGGTAGCTCGCAGCCAGTTCCGTATAGACTTCAAATCTCATGTGGCCGCAGCGCGACGCTACGTCCCGTGATGGTCGCCAGCCAGACAAAACGCCCCGTCTCACGCCGCTTGCTGAATAGGCCCCACGGCCGCGCCACGACCAACCACCCAATCCGACCGGATGCTGAAACGCCGGATGGGGAATAGGCCTCTATGGTCGGCTCGTCCGTACCCGCTTTGGCGGCGATGCCGCCGCCCAAGCGGGATCGGTTCATCTGAAACCGATAAAATCCAGCAGTCCCGTCACACCGTTTCCGCAGCAGGAAAGTTGAACTCGATATTGATCCCGTCCGGGTCGGTGAAGAAAAGCTGCGTCATGTTCAGCCGCGGCAGCACCCGTTCCTGGTATTCGATGCCACGTGCCTGGAGCCGCTCGCGCATCAGCTTCAGATTCTCGGCGGCGAACGCGATGTGATCCAGCCGCCCGGTTTCCGGTGCACCATCGAGCACTGGGTTTTCAGGCCGGTGCCCGACCAGGTGTACGGTCGGCACGCCGCCGCAGTAGAGCCAGTATCCGGGGAACGCTAGGGGTGGCCGGTCGCCGGTGATGAGGCCGACGACGTCTTCATAAAACTCGCGGGTGCGTTCCAGGTCATGCACCATGATCGTGTAGTGGTTCAGTGATATGGCAGGCATGTATTGCTCCTTGGCAGTTTTACCGGGCACATGGTCGCATCCCAGTCCGGCTCGATGCCCTTGTTCGGCGTCGGTGGTCGCACGCACTGTTCGCTGCACCCGGTCAGCTTGAGCTGATGAGGTCGGGGTTGGCAACGGGGCAGGTAGCGTAGTCGCACGCCGGTGGCGGCGGCTTGCTTGGTCTGGGGCCAGCCGCGGTGGCCGAGCCTGTCGCGCCAGAGGCACCATCCGGACTGTGGCGACGGTGGTGATATCGGTGTGACCGCAAATGCCTCGCGGCTTTCTTGGGACCCGAGAGCACAGCGGTCGATTTTTACGTTTCCGAAAGTGGCGGAGCAGTTAAAAGCGCGGTGTCCGGATGCTATAGGCCCCGCCGTGTCCACTCCTTTAGACCCGTCCGTCCCACCACCACCATCCGCGTTCTCGTCCGGCGATGCCGCGCTTGGGGCGCCCCCAAATCTGGCGGGTGCGGCCGGCTCGCGGCTTCGTGGTCTCGCCGGCCGATTCGCGCCGTTGATCCGGTCGTGGATTTATGCCGGCTACGAGGCGCAGTTGCTGCACGAGGTGCGGCGCGGGCCGATGCCGCGGCATGTCGGCCTGATTCTGGACGGCAACCGGCGCCACGGGCGGGAGAACGGGGTGCGCGACTTCCGCCGGATCTACGCGATGGGAGCCGGCAAGCTGGATGAGGTGCTGGACTGGTGTGCCGAGCTTGGCGTCCGGGCGGTCACGTTGTGGGTGTGCTCGACGGATAACTTGTCGCGCCCGGCCGAGGAAGTGTCCGGCATCCTGGCGGCGATCGAGCAGAAGATGCGTCATCTGGCGGTCGATCCACGGATTCATCGGCTGGGGGTGCGTGTGCAGGCGATCGGACGGCTGGACCTGCTGCCAGCACCGCTGGTATCGGCGCTGGAGGCGGCACGGCGAGCGACCGAGGCCAACCGGCAGATGACGCTGACGATCGCGGCCAACTATGGCGGCCGGGAGGAGATCGCCGACGCCATGCGCTCGCTGATGGGGGAACTGGCGGAGCGGGGGCTGGCGCTGGAGCATGCGGCCGGAGAGGTAACGCCGGAGGCGATCGGCCGGCATCTCTATCTGCCGAGCCTGCCGGATCCTGACCTGATCATCCGCACCAGCGGGGAGGTGCGGTTGTCGGGCTTCCTGCTGTGGCAGAGCGTGTACAGCGAGTTCCATTTCACCGACGTGAACTGGCCGGCGTTCCGGCGGGTTGATCTGCTGCGGGCAGTGCGCACGTTCCAGTCGCGCAAACGGCGGTTCGGGCGGTAATTGCCTTTCCCGTGGATGCGCACTCACCGGCGGGTGGCATCCGATTCAGTGGAGGGACGGTAATGGCCGCTTCGGTCGCTTAGCGGCGGGCGTGTTGACTCTGCTCGTCGTCCCAATGGAGGCAGGTATGCGCCGGGTGAGAGGTGGATTCCCACTTTCGCGGGAATGACAATGTGGGCGCGGGAATGACAATGTGGGCGCGGGAATCACGGGATTCTCCGTTGTAGCGACTGATATCGGCTTTCACCCCCAATCCAGCGCAGTGCTAGCTATGGCGGCTGTGCCGCCACTTGCTTTGCAGGGATGGCGATTTTAGTGCTGACTGCGCTGATGTGTCCGCGTCCACATCAAGTCGAGGACCTTCCATGCGTGTAATACCAGACCGCATCGAGGGTGACCTGTGTTCGTCATTCCCGCGCAAGCGGGAATCCAGGCAACCCCTCGCAGTTTCGCGGGCTCTCGCCAGGATGCCTGCTCGCACGGGCACGACCGGTCTAGGGTCTTCGTCCGCGCGGGTGGGTATGACACCGCATCCCGGATGCAGATCAGCCATCCACCGGCATGGACGGTATCCAACGATGCTCCGACCTGACACGACTGAAACGGCCAGAGGGCAGCGGTAACGCAATGTCCGCGGCCGTGCAGCCGCCGCAGCCGACGGGGGCGGCCTGGTACCGTCTCGAGCCGAATGGAGATACGCTGCGCATGATCGTCGGTGGGGTTTGGGTGATTAGCGAAGCGCGCCGGCTGGATCCCTTGATGAGGGCCCTCGATCCCAAGGGTTTCGCCCGCATGGAGGTCGATTGCGGAGCCCTGGAAAGGCTCGACACCGTCGGCGCATGGCTTCTGCTGCGCACCAAGCGCCGGCTTGAACACGCGGGGGTCGAGGTGCGCCCGGTCAACGTGCGGGATGAATACCGCGCCCTGGTCCACACCATCGATCATGAATGCAGAGCGCCGCCCGTCGAGCTCCCACCGCGACACAAATTCACCGACCGGCTGGAACGCATCGGTCGCGCTCTGTTTCATGCGCTCCATCTCATGTATCAACTGGTCGGCTTCTTCGGCATCGTCGTATTCGAGACGGCTGCTACCATCTTGCAGCCGCGCCGACTGCGCCTCGCGGCATTGTTCCATCAGATGGAAGAGACAGGTGTAAATGCTCTGCCCATCGTGGGTCTGCTGTCGTTCCTGATCGGCGTCGTGGTGGCGTATCAAGGTGCCGATCAACTGCGTCAGTTTGGGCTTGAGGTATTCACCGTCAATCTGCTTGGCGTCGGGGTCCTGCGGGAGCTCGGCGGCCTGATGGCCGCGATCATCGTGGCCGGACGATCAGGCTCTGCCTTCACGGCACAGATTGGCACGATGAAGGTGAACGAGGAACTGGACGCAATCGAGACATCGGGACTCAATATCATTGAGGTGCTGGTGCTGCCGCGGCTCCTGGGCCTGATAATCACGCTGCCGCTTCTGACATTCTACTCCAATATCATGGGCCTGATCGGCGGCATGGTCATGTGCTATTTTGATCTTAGCATCACCATTCCAGCTTTTCTGCACCAGCTTCAAACAGCAGTAGTCGGCGGAACCTTCTGGGTCGGTCTCATCAAGGCGCCCGTATTCGCCTTCATCATAGGTCTGGTCGGCTGCTATCAAGGGTTGCGGGTGGAACGAAACGCAGCAAGTGTCGGCAGGTTGACGACGCAGGCGGTCGTGGAGTCCATCTTTCTGGTCATCGTCGCAGATGCGATCTTCTCGATCCTGTTCTCGATCCTGGGGTTATGAGCGACAATGCGGCAGCTTCTCCGGTCGTTCGCGTACGAGGTCTGGTGACCAATCTCGGCGGCCATGTTCTGCACGACCATGTGGATCTCGATGTCATGCGGGGCGAGATTCTGGGCGTGGTCGGCGGCTCCGGGACCGGGAAATCGATTCTCCTGCGGTCGATCATCGGGCTGCTGCAGCCGATGGAGGGCAGCATCGAGGTGCTGGGTCAGAATATTGCCGCGCTTGATGGCGACGAGCTGGTACGACTGCAAATCCGCTGGGGTGTGCTGTTTCAGGATGGCGCCTTGTTCAGTGATCAGACCGTGGCGCAAAACGTCCAGCTACCGCTCCGGGAACACACCGACCTTCCACAGCAGCTCATGGACGAGATCGCTTCGGTCAAACTCAGCATGGTTGGATTGCCGCCCGATGCCGCCAAGAAGTATCCTGCGGAGCTATCTGGCGGTATGCGCAAGCGAGCTGGCCTCGCGCGTGCGCTTGCACTCGATCCGGAGCTTTTGTTCCTCGACGAGCCAACTGCTGGCCTGGATCCCATCGCGGCGGCGCAGTTCGACGAGCTTGTGCGTGGACTTCAGCAAAGCCTACGCCTCACTGTCTTCATGGTGACGCACGACATCGACACGCTACGGGCGACCACCGACCGTATCGCCGTGCTGGTCGACCGCAAGATCAAGGTCGGCACCATTGCCAGCCTGACTCACGATACAAATCCCTGGATCCATGAATATTTCAATGGCGTCCGTGGTCACGCCGCGCTCGCGTCATAACCGGAGACAAGCGGCATGGAGACACGAGCAAATTACGTTGCGGTCGGCGCCTTTGTCCTGATCGTATTGGCGGGTATTTTCATTGCAACCCTATGGCTGGCACGCCTGCAGTTCGCGACCCAGTACAGATATTACGAGACTGATGTGCTGGGCCCGGTGACCGGGCTCGGGTCGGGCGCATTGGTTCGGCTGAACGGTATCGAGGTCGGACGCGTCGTCCGCATCGAACAGGATCCGAAAGATCCAGCGCTGGTAAGGCTTATCCTGCAAGTTCGGAACAGCGTGGAGGTTCGCGCGGACGCCGTGGCATCACTTGAGACGCTGGGGCTCACCGGCGTCAGCTATATCGAGATATCCGGGGGGACAGCCAATTCACCGAGACTGGTAGCCGCCGCTGGACAGCAGTACCCGATAATCGCTTCGCGGCCGTCGTCGCTCCAGCAGGTGTTCAACAATGCACCGGAGCTTCTGGCCCGGCTGCTCGTCATTACGGATCGGATCGCGTCGGTGCTCGACGAGAAGAACCGCCAGGCGCTTGCCGATACGCTCAGCAACGTGCGCGATACCACGGCGGTGTTCAAGGACCGCGCTGGGGATGTCGATCAGCTTATCAGTGATAGCGGCCGGACAATGCATAATCTGGCAACCGCCAGCGCGTCGCTGCAAGCCATATTAAGCAAGTTCGACCACACATCCGACCAGGCCGATCAGTTGGTGGTCGCGGCGAATACCGCGGTCCGTCAGGCAACGAAGCTGGCCACCGACCTTGATGCGGTCGTGGTGTCCGCCAAGCCTGGGCTGCGCGACCTTACGACCAATGGCTTCCAGCAGTTGACTGGGCTGTTGAGCGACGCACGACGCCTGATCGCCAGCCTCGATCGCGTTTCCACGGAGCTCGAGCGCGACCCCGGCAGTCTGCTATTCGGCGAACGCCGCAACGGGTACACGCCACGATGACGGATCGGGGGTCGCCGCGTCGCCGCTTCATTTGGACCGCGTGCCTGTTGGCTGTCGGCGGATGCAGCCTGATGTTTCCGCCGTCCGCGCCGCAGCTCTATACGCTGACGCCACGAATCGGCAACACGCGGAGCGGGCCATTGGTGCACGATCAGCTTGTCGTGGTCGTCCCGGTGGCACCCGAGAGCCTCGATACCGAGCGGATCGCACTGACGCGAGACGGGATATTGCTGGACTATTTCGCCGGCTCGGCCTGGACCGATCGTGCGCCGGCGATGCTGCAGGGGCTGTTGGTTGACGCGTTGCAGAACAGCGGCCGCATCGTCGCGGTAGGACGCGGTTCCAGCGACATCAGCCCGGACTACCTGCTCGAGACGGAGCTACGCGACTTCGAGGCACGCTACACCGGGCCCGATGAACAGCCGCCGACAATCGTGGTGAGAGTGGTGGGCCAGTTGATCAAAGCGTCGGATCGGAAGGTGATCGCCAGTGTGCTGGCGACCGCGCAGGTGAGGGCGGCGCACAATGATCTCGGTAGTGTCGTCGGCGCATTCGATACGGCTGTCGGCGACGTTCTTACCCAGATCGTAAACACGACGTTGCAGGACATGTCACCGGGCGGCGCGGCACGGCGCCGAGCCCGATCGTAGCGACCTCGGTGCGGCCCGTGCATCGCACCAACGATCGCGATGGCGTTGCGGAATCGTAGCGTGCCCACCAGCGGGGTTGCCGCTGCGGCGACGGCGTGGCAGTTCGGCGTGATTGGCGGAAAGGGGTTGTGACATGCTGCGTGGCATCAATCCTCTGCTGACCCCCGACCTGTTGCATGCGCTGGCCAGCGCCGGGCATGGCGACCGAGTGGGGATCGTCGATGGCAATTTTCCGGCGGTTGCGGTGGCGCACCGGCTGGTACGCGCGCCCGGGATCAGCGCGACCGCCATGCTGGAAGCGGTGCTGTCGGTGCTGCCAGTGGATGATTTCATTTCTGATCCGGTCTCGGTGATGCAGGTCGTGGGCGATCCAGCCGCGGTCCCAGAGGCGGTGGCGGAGTTCACCGCCATCCTGCAGCGCAACGGGCTGTCCGCGCCGAAGCGGCTGGAACGGCATGCGTTCTACCGTGTGGCGGCCGACGCCTTCGTTCTGGTGCAGACCGGGGAGCCGCGCCTGTACGGCAATATCCTGCTGACCAAGGGCGTGATCCAGCCATGATGGTCGATGCGCACCATCATGTCTGGCGGGTGGCGCGCGGCGACTATGGGTGGCTGACGCCGGAGTTGCCGATCTGCCGCGATTACGGGCTCGACGATCTGCGTCCGTTGCTGGGCGAGATCACCGCGACGGTGCTGGTGCAGGCGGCGCCGACCGAGGCGGAGACGTGGTTCATGCTGGAAACCGCTCGGGGCTCGGGAGGGCTGGTGCAGGCGGTGGTGGGCTGGACCGACCTGGGGGCGCAAGATTCGCCGGACCGGGTGGAGAAGCTGGCGCGGGAGGGGCTGGTGAAGGGCCTGCGGCCGATGCTGCAGGACATCGCCGAGACCGAGTGGATCCTGGGCGACAGCGTGCAGCCGGGATTGCGGGCGATGACGGACGCGGGATTGCGGTTCGACGCGCTGATCCAGCCACGGCATCTGCCGGTGATGCTGCGCCTGTGCGCACGCCATCCGGGCCTGCCGGTGGTGATCGATCATGCGGCCAAGCCGGATATCGCGCATGGCGCGTTCGAGCCGTGGGCAACCGATATTGCTCGGGTGGCGCGCGAGACAGGGGTGTTCTGCAAGCTATCTGGGCTGGTGACGGAGGCGGCGCCGGACTGGCGTGTGGATGAGCTGCGGCGCTACGTGGACCATCTGATCGAGGCGTTCGGGCCGCAGCGGCTGATGTGGGGAAGTGACTGGCCGGTGGTTGATCTGGCCGGGGGGTATGGGCGGTGGCGGGAGGCGACGCTGGCGTTGATCGGCGGGTTGGATGGCCCGGCGCGTGCGGCGGTACTGGGGGGGACGGCGGCCGCGTTTTA
>DATDIC010000325.1:0-7442 GCA_036521275.1 Acetobacteraceae bacterium | reverse complement strand
TGGCGCGGAACCAATCCTCCAGCCCCGCCGGCATCATCAGCCAGAGCAGGCGCATCTGATCCGGGCCGGTGTTGTGGATCGTGTGCCACAGGCCGCGCCCGACCAGGATGATGGTTTCAGCGCGAACCTCGTGTCGCTGGCTTTCTATTTCTGCCCAGCCAACACCGGCGTAGCAGAACAGCACTTCGTGGCTGCGTTCATGGGCGTGGCGGCGGATGTGACGTCCGGGTTCCAGAACCTGTATGCCGGTTGAGAAGCCATCGTGCGGGGTGTTGTAGGGGGTCAGCTTGTTGATGACGTAACCGGTCGAGGGCAGTGGTTGCCAGAACCCGTCGCCCTCCTCCGGTCCGAGCACCACCGCGTGCCCTTTGGCGAAGCCACCCATTCGACTGCTCTCCTTGCAACGATGTCGGCGGTCAGCCGGACGAACTGCTCGATGCGAGCTTTCGCTGTGGGGTCCAGGTCATCTGGTTGCCGACCGGGTCCAGTGTGCCATCGTCCGACTGCGGACGATAGACGACGGTTACCCCGCGGCAGATGAACTTCACGGTTTCCTTGATTACATCACCCTGGTCCCAATCCACACCGGTGATCAGCGGTTCAGTGAATTCGAGCTTCAGAAAGGCTTCATGATATTGCTGGTTGCCGGTGAACTTCCGTTTCACCAGGACGGCCTTCTTGAACGGCACCGAGTTCAGGCAATTCTGCAGCAATGTGACAGAGGCCGACTCCAGTTGCTTGGTAACCGTTATTTCTTTTACATCCGCCGGGTACTGACGCGAATTGCCGGTCTGCAGATAGCCGGCAAAGCCGCCCGACCGCCTGGAGGAGTCCTCTTTCTGGTTGTTTGCATTGTTGTTGTTCCTTCCGGGAAGATTGTGCAGCGCGTTGGTTCCGCCGCCGCGTCCGGTCGAACCGGACCCGCGTCCGTCCTTGCCCTCTGAATCACGCAGATCAGCACTGAACTTGAAATCGTTCACGTCGAAGACGCAGCCGTCCTGAAAATCGCCCATCATGTCCGTATCGGAGTAGTCCCAGATCGAGGAGCTTTCCGCATCGACCCCTGATCCGGACGTCATGATGAAGGTCATCAATATGTCAACCGAGTCCTTGTCTGCCATGGTGTTCTCCTGTCAGTGGAACCTTACTGGTCGCGCCGGCCTGTGCATGCGCTCATTGCGAGGCCAGACGGGACACCAGCCGTATGTTTGCCGTCACACCTTCAAGCTGATAGTGCGGCCGGAGATAGAATTTGGCCTCGTATTTGCCCGGCGATCCCTCGATGGTCTCGATGACGACGCTGCCGTCGGCGAGCGGATGCATGGCCTTCCATTCGTCGCTCGACGTGCCCGGCGATCCGTCGATGTAGTTGCGCAGCCAGGCCTGCAGCCATTGCGTGAGCTGGACCCGGTCCATGGATGAGCCGACCTTGTCGCGCACCATGCATTTCAGGTAGTGGGCAAACCGGCAGGTGGCGAACATGTAAGGCAGGCGCGCCGACAAAGAAGCGTTCGCGGTGGCGGCCGGATCGTCGTATTCCTGCGGCTTCTGAAGCGACTGCGCGCCGATGAATGCGGGCGCCTCCACGTGCTTGCGATGGACCAGCGGAATGAAGCCGTTGCTTGCCAGCTCCGCTTCCCGCCGTTCGCTGAGGGCGACCTCTGTGGAGCAGCGCAGGTCGGTGTCGCCGTCCGCGGTGGCAAAACTGTACGTGGGCAGGCCCTCGACCGTGCCGCCGCCTTCGACACCGCGAATGCGGACGCACCAGCCATAGAGCGTGAATGCGCGCCCGATATTGGCGGCCATCGCCCAGATCGCATGGATCCATAGGAAGCGGCTGGCGTCCGGACCTTCCACATCTTCTTCGAAGTCGAACGCTTCGATCGGCTCCGTCCGCGTGCCGTAAGGCAGCCGCCCCAGCAGGCGCGGCAGGCAAAGCGCCAGGTATCGCGAATCCTCGCTGGCCCGCAGCGACCGCCACGGGGTGTATTCGGGGGTCTGGAATATGCGGGTGAGATCGCGCGGATTGGCCAGTTCGGCCCAGGAGTCCATCTGCATCACTGTGGGCGATGCGTCGGCGATGAATGGCACATGGGCGGCGGCGGCGATCTGTGCGATGTCGGACAGCAATTGTACATCCGGCGGGCTGTGGTCGAACGAGTAATCGCCGACCAGCACGCCATAGGGCTCGCCGCCGAACTGGCCGTACTCCTCCTCATATACCTTGCGGAATATCGGGCTCTGATCCCAGGCCGTGCCGCGGAACTTGCGCAAGGTGCGGACCAGCTCGCGCTTGGAGATGTCCAGGAGCTTGATCTTGAACAGCGCGTCGGTCTGGCTGAGCCCGACCAGGAAATGCACGCCACGCCAGGTTCCTTCGATCCGCTGGAACTCCGGATGGTGCAGTATCAGGTTCACCTGCCGGGCGATGGTGGCATCGATGGAGGCGATTATCGCCTCGATCGTCGAGCGCGGATTCGGCGTGATGAACGCGCGATAGATCGGTGCGTAGTCCGCCAGCGTTTGCATGGCGGCGGCGGCCATGGCTTCGGCCCGCGCCTCCTGCGGGGCGGTTTCGCGTTCGATCAGCGTGGTGAAATCGGTGTCCGCCATGGGTGCAATCAGTTGATGGCGATCATACCACCGGTCAGCGTCATCTCCGGACCTCCATCGAGCGACATCGACCCGGTGGCGGAGGCGGAGATCTGTGCGCCGTTGATGCTGATCCCGCTGGTGCTGATGGTGATGCTGTTCGAGCCGACCTGCAAGGTGATCGACTGATTCGCCTTGATGGTGATTGACTGTCCGGCGCTGAACGTGCTGGACCCGGCGGTGACGTCGATCGAATGGCTGCCCTGGGAGACCGTGAGACTCTCGTTTCCCTGCGAGACGGTGGTGGAGTTGTTTCCCTGCGAGATCGTGGTGGTGTTGTTGCCCTTGGAAACCGTGTGCGAGTGGTTGCCCTGCTGCACGGTGACCGTGCTGTTTCCTTGCACGATGACCATGTTGTAGTCTTTCTGTGCCTGGAAATATACTTCCTCCGACCCGGCCTTGTCCTCGAACCGCAGCTCGTTGTAGCCGCTGCCGCCGGTGGAGGAATTGGTCTTGAGCGTCGATCGGGTCTTGTTGTCGGGCAGCGTGTAAGGAACCGTCTGGTTAGCGTTGTATACGCTACCGGTGACGATCGGGTAGTCCGGATTACCTTCAAGGAATTCGACCACCACCTCGGTGCCGACGCGCGGGATGAAGATGCTCCCCCAGGAGGTGCTGGCCCAGGACTGCGCCACCCGGATCCAGCAGGAACTGTTTTCATCCTGGGCGGAGCTGCGATCCCAGAAGAACTTCACCTTGATCCGGCCGTACTGATCGGTGGTGATCTCATCGCCGGACTGGCCGACGACTTTTGCAGTTTGCGGGCCACGGATCATCGGCCGCGGCGTCTGCCGTTCAAGACGGAACGGCGTGGTGCCGGGGATCGCCTGGAACGAGCAGTCGAACGTGTCGCGCATCTCACCGCCGCCGGTGGACATCGCCTCGGCCATGGAGATGGAAAAGTTCGTGCTGATCAGGGTGTATTCGATGTTTTCGGAAGCCTGGTAGAACTGCGACATCGTGAACTTGCACCCGCAGTAAAGACGCCGGCTGTTGCTTGATCCGAACAGGATCTTGCGGCGGCCGTCCATATCCTGCATCCGCACGTCGGCCAGCTTCTGACCATTGGTGGTGGTGTCGTACGGCCCGGGATAGTCATAGATCTCGAACGAGCCGTACTGGTGAGTGGCGGATTTGGTGGTTCTGGCCGTCAGGTCCGCCGTCGGCGTGGTGAAATTGTAATCGCGGAACGTGAATTGACCAGGCATGATCATAAGATCGGACGACCACTGGTACACATGATCTTCCACTGCCCGCAGCTCCGTTTCATCCGTCTGGAACGGGATTGCGGCTCCGACCGAGGAATGCGAGTTGGGATCGTCGGCAATGACCAGCGTGTGTTCACCGTCGGCATGGGTGAAATAGTAATAGAGCCCGTACTGCTCCATCAGCCGGGTGACGAACGCGTACGTGGTTTCGCGGTACTGTACGCAGTAGTCCAATGTCACGCCGCCGGCCTGATTCTGCCGGTTGTCCTGAAAGTGGGAAAATCCGGCGTTGGTGAAAATCCCGGTTATGATGTCGAACGGGCTTTGGTTCTGGAAGATCGCGCAATCCTGTATTCGGGTGAGCAGCCAGATCCAAGGGCGCAGCTCGATCCGGTATGAATAGGCGCCGCCGTGCAAGCCGGCATAGGCCACGCGGGCGACGATGCCGTTGAAATACCGCTTGCTCTTGTCGGGCCGGGTAATACTGATTGTTACTGAACTGCCGAGCAGGGAGAGCAGGTCGCCCTTGGCATCGACGCTCGACATCATGAGTTCGTATGTGAACGGGCGACCCAGTTCCTCGGTGCCGGTCATGGAATCGAACACCAGTGTAAAGCCAGGGTCTGGCTCGATGCTGATCGTGATGTATGTGGTCGTTTCCGACATGCATCGCCTCGGATCGTTGCGGCAGGAGACTAGGCCTTCGCGGTGCGCCTGCCCAGCACCATCGGTGTCGCTTCTACAGTTTGTCCGGACAGCGGAACGCCCGCAGGGCAGTCATGCTGAACGGATTGCGCACGCTGCTGGCATTCAGTTTGAACTCGCTCGATCCCGCCGGGCTGCTAAATGTGATGCGGAACTTGTCCGGCTGGGCGCTGGGCGTCACCTTGCCGGCATCGAGCAATCGTAGCAGCGACCATGGACCGTCATTCTCGATGATGGTTGCGGAGCCGCCATTGGCGGGGGTCATGGTGAGACGCATCAGGGTGTTGCCGCCCTGACCCGGCCACTGCATCATCATCGGCTGAATGGGACCGTGGGCGTAGGTGAGCGTCTGCCCGGCATCTTCCAGTGTCACTTCAGCCAGCCCGGGGTCGAGCGATTCCGGTATAAGCTGAAACTTCACCAGGATCTGCGAACCGCCGGCGGAGAACAGCGCGTCCCTGATGTCTGCCGCGCGTTCGAACTCCGCCAAGGAGCCGGGCGACAGGCCGAGCTTGGTGTGATCGGCTGACTGCCACTTCCAGGGTTTGCTGGTCGTGTCAACGAACGGTTTCAGGTATTGGGCGAAGAACTGATCCATCAGCCCGCCAGGGCCAAGCAGATGGGTGAAATCGTCCAGCGGCACGTCTTCCGCACTGCCGGCGATGAACGGATAGCGGTTGAAGGCAGCCTGACAGAGCGGCAGGACTTTCGAGGCCCAGGCATTGGCGAGTTCCGAGCTCGCACCGCTCGCGGTCACCTGGGAACTCGATTGCGACACGGTCTGCAACAGCGCGGCGACCGGCTTCGGCACGGTCTGGGAAATCTGCTGCAGTTGCGCCGCCGGGCTGCCGCCGCCGCCAGCGCTCCCGCCGGCTCCGCCACCGCCACCGCTGCCGAGCTGGCCGAGCAACGCGGCGCCCTGGTTGGGTGCATTGGCCGCCTGGCTCATGCCCTGATACACCTGCTGGATCTTGCCGATGACCGTGTCCAGGTGCGCGACGCCTTCCTGCTTGCCGGAAACGAATTCGTGCAGGTCCTTGAAATGCTCGTCCACGCGCGTCGCGGGGTCCACCGCCTTGCCGCCGGGACCCATGCCGAACGCCGCTCCCAGGACCGATGCGACCTGGGTCTGTTCCAGCGTCATGCCCGCATGCGCCAGGTAATTTGCAAATCCGCCAAGTCTCCGGCCCACCTTGGTCGCCTTCGCCGCAGCGGCGTCGGACGGCGGCGGGCGGCCGAGCTCGGTTTCTTCATCGACAGACTGCAGCAGGTCGCGCAACGGCGAATCGGGTGCTGACAGCAGATAGAGCTCGTCCAGGCCGTTCGCGAGAGTTCCGAACGGTTTCAGGGCGATGTTCGCCAACATGGCGTCCCAGCGCCGCGTGTAATCGTCGAGATAGAGTCCCATGATGTCCCGACGGAGCTGGTTGATTTCCTTGACCGTGCCCGCCACGCCGCCGCGCTGCTGCCGACCGAGCACCCAGGCATCCTCTGACGCGTCCTTGGTGACCTGCGGCAGCAGGGGCAGGAATATGGAGTGATATCCGGCGTAGGTGAAAATCCCGGGAATCCCGGTATTGAGCGGCTTTCCATCGCGCAACTGGAACACCTGGCCGGCCGCCGGGCCGCCATTGTCCGCCACCGTCCATTCCGGCAACGACTGCACCACCCCGCTGCGCAGCATGCGCGTGTACAGATACTCGGCCAACGGCACGCGTGTCAGGATGCCCCGCACTTGCGCGACAAGCGCGTTGTCCAGCGGCACGTGGACCAGCGGGTGTTCCAGCATCGCCTTCACATGGTCGGAGAGCTGGTCGCGGGCCTCTGCGTTGTCATCGCCGGGGAAGCTGGCTTCGAAGTCGGCGTCGGTCCATTGCTCGACAAGCGTGCGATCGAGCGGTCCCTCACGGCCGAGGATCAGATAGACTTTCAGCGCCTCGTACAGGAAATCCGGTTCTTGCAGATGCGTGCGCATCTGCGCCTCCAGGCGCGCCAGCAGGCGCGGCAGCAACAATCCGTCCAATGCGCGCGTGTAGGCATTGATGGCTGCCTGGGTGAGCTTTTCCCCCTGGTAGAGACCGAAGGTCATGGCGATCGGGATCGATTTCGGCCGATCGCCATAGCCGCCCCGCATGTTCCGCAAAGTGTTCAGCGCCGGCAGTATTGCCGGCAGGTTGGTATCCTGCGGCCCACGCTTGGCGATTTCGGCATATTGCTGCTGAAACTGCGCGGCCTGGTTGTGCTCCTGGACGATCAGGTCGCGATTGCCGAGCCAGCTCACGGTCCAGGACAGCGTGAGAAGCAGCAGGACCAGCGCGCACACGCTGTATGCCCCGATCGAGGTCCAGAACTGCCGGCGCTCGACCTTCGGGTCGCGGCTGACCAGCCCCGCCTCTCCGAACACCACGTCACGGATCAGGCGCGCCAGGAAATAGCTGCGTCCGGCGCCGCTGAACGCAACCACGTTCTGACGCGCCAGCCCGAACTGCCCGGCCATCGCGCCCAGCAGCCGGTCGATCGGCGTGCCGTCCTGGGTGCCGCTGGTGAGATAGACGCCGCGCAACTGCGGCCGCGCCTCTAGCCGGCTGGGGCGGAAAATCTCGGTCAGGAACTCGCCGGCGATGTCGCGCAGCGAGCCGATCTGCTGCGGGAAGCCGTAGATCAGCCGGCGGCGCTGCAAGTCCGGCTCCTGGTGCACGCGTTCCAGCATGCGGTCGTTGAGGCGATTGAGCAGCAGGTCGAATTCACGTCCGAACTCCGCCACCGAGCCGCCTTCGCTCTTGCCGTCGTCCAGGGCAAAGGTCATGCCCCAGACTTGCTCGCGCTCCTCCCGCCCCAGATTGTCGAAGAACTCCACAAATCCGGCGATCAGGTCGG
>DATDIC010000324.1:0-4159 GCA_036521275.1 Acetobacteraceae bacterium | reverse complement strand
GGGGCAGGAGGTGCGGTTCATCTATTCCATAGCACCCACCCGGATTCTCGATTCCTCGGCGCGCGTCTTGTCGAACAAGCGTGCACCCTGGGCCGCCGGACATGTCAGAGGTGGGTCTCAGGCGATTCCGTTCGGGCCAGGCTGGCTTGCGGTCTGTCATGAGCATGTCGGGGTGGGGAAAGCCAGGTATTACCTGCACCGGTTCGTCTGGCTCGACCGTACCGGTGCGCTGCGCCGGATCAGCGCGCCATTCAATCTGGTGCGTTCCGGCGTCGAATTCGTGGCCGGTCTCGCGTGGCATCCCGACGGCAAGCGCCTCGTGATGAGCTTCGGCGTCGGCGATGGCGAATCCTGGATCGGCTGTTTCCCGGCGGCGGATTTGCCCGCCATCCTGATGACCCCCGTCCTGACGACCGAGACGTCCGGCGCCGCAGCGAAAGTGCCGGAGCCACGTGCCGGCAGTCGTCCATCGGCCATGAACCGGTCGGAGGCACCGGGCGTGACCGCTTCTTCTCCGCAAAGCGCAAGCATGTCGGGCAACGTAATCTATTGGCGACAGCGCGACCCCATACAGAACATGGGCGATTATCTGTCCGAACTGTTCGTGCTGCGCGTGGCGGCGGCGCCACTGGTGCGATACTCCCGCATTCGGTTGATCGGCAGCGTGCTTTCCAATTTCATCATCGAACAGGATTTCGACGCCGGAGCAGGACAACCGGGCGCACTTGTGGGCTATTGGGGCTGTGGCCTGCGAGATGAGGACCCCATACGGGCCGACCTGCGTGCGCGCTGCCGGTTCCACGGCGTGCGCGGTCCTCTGACTCGGGACCATCTTGGCCTGCCTGCCGACACGCCCCTCGGCGATCCTGCGCTGCTGCTGCCGTTGCTGCACACACCGCGATCAGTGCCGACGCTGGCGGGACGCACCATCTGCGTGCCGCATATCAACGATGACACGTCCGATCGGCTGCTGTTGGCCGGGACGGGAGCCGACGTAGTGGTCCGCTCGGCGGTGCCACGGTCGATCGAGGCGTTGCTGGAGACGATCGACGCCATCGCCGCGGCGGAGTTCGTGCTGGCTGGTGCGTTGCATGCGGCGATCATTGCCTGTGCCTACCAGCGCCCTTTCGCCTATTACGACAGCGGAAATATCGACCTGCCGTTCAAGTGGCGGGACTTCTCAGCCTCGGTCAACATACCTACCGAGTTCGTGCGCACGGTTACGGAAGGGCTGCGTACCTGGGAGACGCAGATCGCGCCGGCGCTGCGGCGGCCCGGATTGGCGCCGATCCTGACAGTCTTCCCGGGCGAGATCCGGCCTGGGCTTCTGGCGCAGGCGACAGCATGGGACGAGGCCTCGGCTGCGCAGGGCTGAATGGCGGTTTTCACGAAACGAAAGGCGACCGATGGTGGATGTCATTGGCATTGCCGTGGGCGGTCGGTGGTGACGGCGTGCTTGCCGGGACGCGCCGGCTGATGCGGTTCGCCGACCCGTCCCGCCGGTCTGGCGCGCGAATTCCGTGGACGTGATAATCCGGCCGATACGGATGCCGCCACAACGAGGCCTGCCCCATGTCCTTCACCTTCGGACCCGAAATATCGCTCGACCGCCCGGCCTATGTCGATCCGACCGCACGCATCTTCGGCCGTGTCAGCGCCGGCGAGGGCAGCAGCTTCTGGCCCTATTGCGTGATCCGCGCCGAGGGCGCCGCGGTGCGCATCGGCCGCGGCTGCAACATCCAGGACGGCGCGGTGATCCATGTCGGCGGCGGGCGCGGGACGACGATCGGCGACTATTGCTCGATCGCGCATCGCGCCGTGGTGCACGGGGCCCAGGTCGGCGACGATTGCCTGATCGGGATCGGCGCCGTGGTGATGGACGGCGCCAAGGTTGGCCGCCGCTGCGTGGTCGGCGCCATGGCCCTGGTGCCGCCGGGGATGGAGGTGCCGGAAGGCTCGGTGGTCACCGGAGTGCCGGGCAAGGTCACGGCAACCCGCGACAATTTCCTGGCCACGCGGCGCAACGCGCTGATCTATCACCGCAATGCGCTGGCCTATGCCGCAGGGCGGCACGACGCGTGGCGCGGCGACGATTTTGCCCAGTGGCGGGCGGATGTGCTGCGGCGCCTGCAGGCAGGGGAGGCGGTGGGGATCTGAATCGGGCATAGGCAGCATCGGGCATAGGCCGCGGCGATCCGGAGTCCTGGCGGGGAGGGTGGGGCCAAATCGCTACGAACACAACCCATAGCGTCACTGCTTTGAACGACATCCCATATTTGGTGGAAATCCCCAAAGTCAGGACTATCGATCCCAGCCACGACGATGCTAGCCTTGTCGCAACCAAGCCACGGAGGATTCGCAGCATGGACGGCACGGCCCGAACCGCCAGCAAACAGACCGTCGACGAGCAGGCGGTCCGCTTCGACCTGCTGACCGAGAACCCGGTCTACAAGCCGTTCCGCTACCCCTGGGCCTATGAGGCGTGGCTCACCCAGCAGCGCGTCCACTGGCTGCCGGAAGAGGTGCCGCTGGCCGACGACGTCAAGGATTGGCACCGCAACCTCAAGGACGCCGAGCGCAACCTGCTGTCGCAGATCTTCCGCTTCTTCACCCAGGCCGACGTGGAGGTGAACAACTGCTACATGAAGCACTACGCGCGGGTGTTCAAACCCACCGAAGTGCTGATGATGCTGTCCGCCTTCTCCAACATCGAAACGGTGCACATCGCCGCCTATTCCCACTTGCTCGATACCATCGGGATGCCGGAGCTCGAGTACCAGGCGTTCATGAAGTACAAGCAGATGAAGGACAAATTCGACTACATGCAAACCTTCACGGTGGACTCGAAGTTCGAGATCGCCCGCACGCTGGCTGCTTTCGGAGCCTTCACCGAAGGGCTGCAACTGTTTGCCTCGTTCGCCATCCTGCTGAATTTCCCGCGCTTCGGGAAGATGAAGGGAATGGGCCAGATCATCTCGTGGTCGGTGCGTGACGAGACGCTGCACTGCAACTCGATCGTCCGGCTGTTCCGCACCTTCGTGCAGGAGAACCCGGAACTGTGGAACGAGGACCTGAAGCGCGAGATCTACATCACCTGCGCCACCATCGTCGATCACGAGGATGCCTTCATCGACCTGGCGTTCGAGCAAGGCGCGGTGCAGGGACTGACGGCGCAGGAGGTGAAGCAGTACATCCGCTACATCGCCGATCGGCGGCTGGTGCAGTTGGGGCTGAACGCGCTGTACCACGTATTGAAGAACCCGCTGCCCTGGCTGGACGAAATGCTGAACGCGGTAGAGCACACCAATTTCTTCGAGAACCGTGCCACCGAGTACAGCAAGGCCTCGACCACCGGCACCTGGGAAGAAGCCTTCGATGCTCCGGTCGCCGTGCTGGTCGCGGAAAGCACGCGCGACTCCAGCGACGCGGCACACGTCTGAAATAGTAGACTGGCGCTCACGCGCGCGACATTCCTCTAGCTAAACCGCGACGCTTCGGGTATTGACACATACCGGCGCACGCGGTGAGGCAAAAAACGCCGCGACGGAGCTTAAGTAACATCTGGTTAACGAATTTGTGACGAGACTCCGCTTGGCGCTGGTGCAGATTGCCGCGGGCTGGACTATCGTCGAAGTATGACCCCGTCGCCGTGCGATGCCGTCCTTGCGGTCACGATCGAATGGGGGAAGAACGACTGCTGGCGCGCAACGACACCATTGGCGAGTCATAGAGGTTGCACCAAATGGGGACGACGACTTGGGCGACGGGCGCCGCGGGAAGAACGGTGGGCCAAACTGAGGACGAGATTGGGCGGGAGCCGGGCAGCGGCGGCGGGGCGCCGCGGTATAGCCGACGGCTGTCCGACAAGATCCTGATCGCGTTCCATCACGCTTGCGACCAGAGTGATTTCGAAGTCGCCGAACAGTTGCTGCACATCCTGGAGATGATGCTGACCCGGCGGCCGCTGACGCCGGACGGCACAAGGCGGCGCAACATGGAAAGCCTGGTCGCTGCACATGAGCGGCTCTGGCATCTGCGTCACCCGCATATCGACGAGGCCTGACAGGGCTTCCTGTCCGATCAAAGCTGGGTCCGCGCCGGCGGGCCGCCCGGTCCGATGGCGGGCGAGGGCATCGGCCGCGCCGGCGGGCTGGAATCG
>DATDIC010000323.1:0-3664 GCA_036521275.1 Acetobacteraceae bacterium | reverse complement strand
GGCGCTGACCTGCCGCTGCCCGCGCTGCGGCCAGACCGTGCGTGAGCGCTGCCCGGTGTGCGGGCTGGACCTGCGGGGCAACGATGCGGGCGACGGCGCGGTGTTTGGGACGTGTCAACCCGCGAAGCTGGATCGGTCATGCCCGCCAAAGCGGGCATCCACGCGAAAAGTGCGGAATTCGGGGGGTTGGCTGGATTCCCGCTTGGCGCGGGCATGACGGGGGATAGCCGGCCTCGGGTGCCAACACGGGGCGAAGGCTGTTAGGGCGTTGCGCCGGGCGATGCTGCTCCGGCCACTTCACCTCGCTTCGGCGGTGGCCTAAATGGGACTTATGAAAAAGGCGGTTATCGACCCCACTCCGAATAACGCCGCGAAGCCGGTCTGACGGCGTCATTGAGCAGCTTCGATACTCCCACCCGCTACGCCGCTGCCGAACCCGGCGGGCGCCCGTCACGCCGCTTCAGGGTGCTCATCCTGCCCAGCCTGATCGCGCTGCTGATGCTGGCGACCCTGCTCGCGCTGGGGACCTGGCAGATCTACCGGCTGCACTGGAAGGAAGGCATCCTGCGGCAGGTGGCACAGGCCGAGGCGGCGCCGCCGGTGCCGCTCGGCCCGCATCCGACCAGCTTCCAGAAGGTCAGCGTGACCGGGCGGCTGCGGCCTGATCTCGCCGCCTCGTTCGGCGCGGAGGTGCGGGACATGCCGGGGGGCCCGGTGCTCGGGACGCAGCTTATCGTGCCGCTGGAGCGGGCGGGCGCCGATCCGGTGCTGGTCGATCTGGGCTGGGTGCCGAACGGCCCCCGGCCGACGCTGCCCAGCGGCACCGTGACCATTGCCGGATATGTGCGCCAGCCGGAGAAACCGGGGCTGTTCACCCCGAGCCCCGATCCGGCCCGGCGGGAGTTCTATGCGCTGCAGCCGGGGGTGATCGGGCGGGCGCTGGGGCTGGCGAAGGTAGCGCCGTTCACGCTGATTGCCATGGGGCCGGATGACCCGGCGCATGTTCCCGTGCCGGCGCAGGAACTGCCGCGGCCGCCCAATAATCATCTGCAATATGCGCTCACCTGGTACGGGCTGGCCGGCGTGCTGGTGGTGATGTTCGTGGCCCGGGCGCGAAAGGCGTTGCAGGAATGACCGCGTATGACCGGCTGACCACCCGCTTCGCGCGTATCGCGACGATCAACGAGGCGGCGGCCGTGCTCGGCTGGGACGCCGCGGCCATGATGCCTCCCGGCGGTGGCGCGGCGCGGGGCGATCAGTTGGCGGTGCTGGCCGGGCTGGCGCACGGGCTGCTGACCCAGCCGGAGCTGGCGGACGACCTGACCGACGCCGAGGCGCAGGCCAGCAACCTGGATGAGTGGCAGGGCGCCAACCTGCGGCTGATGCGGCATGCGTACCGGCGCGCCACCGCCTTGCCGCCGGCGCTGGTGGAGGCGCAGGCGCGCACCAGCTCGGCTTGCGAGAAAGTGTGGCGGGAGGCGCGGCGGATCTCGGACTTCGCGCTGGTGCGCCCGCATCTGGAGCAGGTCGTGCAACAGATGCGCGAGGCGGCGGCGGCGCTGGCGGAGGCGCTGGGCCTGTCGCCCTATGACGCGCTGATGGACGGGTTTCAGCGCGGCCTGCGGACCGAGCGGGTGGGGCGGATCTTCGCGGATTACGAGAGATTCCTCGGCACCGCGCTGCCGGCGGCGGAGGAACGGCAAGCGCGGCTGCCCGCCCCGGTGGCGCCATCGGGTCCGTTCCCGGTCGATACGCAGGAGGCGCTGTGCCGGCGGCTGGCGGAGCGGATCGGGCTCGATTTCGCGCATGCGCGGCTGGACCGGTCGGCGCACCCGTTTTCCGGCGGCACGCCTGCCGATGTGCGGATCACCACGCGCTATGACGAGGCGGACTTCACCCAGGCGGTGCTGGCGGTGGTGCACGAGACCGGGCACGCGCTGTACGAGCGCGGGCTGCCGGATGCGCGGGCACGCCAGCCGGTGGGCGAGGCGGCGGGGATGGCGGCGCATGAGAGCCAGTCGCTGATCATCGAGATGCAGGCCTGCCGGTCCGACCCGTTCCTGGGCTGGCTGGGCCCCGAGCTGCACGCGGCGTTCGGCGGCGACGCGGCGCCTTATCTGGCGGAGAACCTGGCACGGCGATGGCGCCGGATCGAGCGCGGCTGCATCCGGGTGGATGCGGATGAAATGACCTATCCGGCGCACGTGATCCTGCGGTTTCGTCTGGAACAGTCCCTGGTGTCCGGGGATTTGTCGGTGGCCGATCTGCCCGCGGCGTGGAACGAGGGGATGCAGGCGCTGCTGGGCATCGTGCCGCCGGACGATGCGCGCGGCTGCCTGCAGGATATCCACTGGTACGACGGGGCATTCGGGTATTTCCCGAGCTACTCGCTGGGGGCGATGGCGGCGGCGCAACTGATGGCGGCGGCGCGGCGGGCGCTGCCAAAGATGGACGCGGCGCTGGGGCGGGGGGATATGTCGCCGCTGGTGGGCTGGCTGCGGGCCAACGTGCATGCGCGCGGCAGCCTGCTGGATTTCGACGGGCTGCTGCACGCGGCGACCGGGAAGAAGCTGGACCCGGCGGATTTCGAGGCGCATTTGACGCGGCGGTACCAGGCGTGAGGCGGGCGGCCGCGCGGCGCTGAAGAGCTGGCGGTGGTGGGCCTAGTTCAGAAGCGGCGCATGCGTCCGTTCGATTGCGCCGCAAGCGGGGGGTAGTGGCTACTGCCTGGCTAGGCTGCCCGCGCGCTTCTGCAGCACCAGGTGGATGTGCAATCCCTGCGCCCGGTGGTAGACGATGTCAAACGGAACCAGTGATGCAAGCTGCCGCGCAAATTCCAGCAGCGACTCGGCCGTGAAGGTATGCACGTGGATGCTGGACTGGACCGAGTGGCAGTGCTGCGCAAATTCCTCGCTTATGTCCCTGACAATGCCATCCTCACCCTGAGTGCCGGTCAGGAAGTCGCGATAGCGTTCGATCGGAACGACATCCAGATCCTGCCTATAGATTCCAAGCAGATACTCGATCTCCGTAAGTTGCCGCCGGCGATCGAAACAGAATCGCTTGTCGGGCACGATCATGTAGACCAGGCCGCCTGGGCGAACGATCCGCAGCCATTCCTGCATCTGTCGGCCGGGGTTGGGAACGTGCTCCAGCACATGACTGTTGATAACGAAATCAAATGCATTGTTGTCGATGAACGGGTAGGTGTTGCCCTTCCAGACAAGCTGCACCTGAAGAATGGTGCCGACCCGAGGATCTTTCGCATATTGCTGCTGCAAGCTTTCGGTGCTCTGCATGTCCAGATACACCATCTCCGCATCGAGATCGAAGGGCTTGTACAGCGCGCCGATCTCCAGGCCGCGCCCCCGGCACATAAGGTAGGCGGCGCGGGCGAAGTCGGTGTCCCTGGAGTGCTTTTCGGCAACGCCGTTCAGAATCCGGCTGGCGGATGGGCCGTTCAGCTCCACCGGTTCAAGGATGATGCTTCCGGGCCGGTCGGGGGCATATTGCGCGGCAAAGTCCTGACCCAGCAGCATGATACCGAGCGAAACCGGAAAGGTCAGGTGCAGCGCGCGGACGTCCAGCTCGGCGTAGACTGTGCCGGTCCTGGTCATCAGGGTCAGGAAGCCGGCCTGCGCGGGCTTGCGCTCGGCGAGGGTCG
>DATDIC010000322.1:0-3094 GCA_036521275.1 Acetobacteraceae bacterium | reverse complement strand
AGCAGATATTGCGATGGCCCTGCGCCAGCAGCCGCAGCCACAGGTACTGCACCAGGTTGGTGTCCTGATACTCATCGACCAGCAGGTAGCGAAAACTGCGGTGATACTGCGCCAGCACGTCGGGCTGGGTGCGCAGGATTTCCGTCATGTGCAGCAACAGGTCGCCGAAATCAGCCGCGTTCAGCGCCGCCAGCCGCGCCTGGTAGGCGGCGTACAGCTCGCGCGCCCGGCCGTCGGCGAAGTCGGTGTCCTCGGCCGGCGTCACGCGGGACGCGGTCAGGCCACGGTCCTTCCAGCGCTGGATCGCCGCCATCATGGCCGGGGGCGCCCAGCGCCTCGCGTCGATGCGGGCTGCCTCCATCACCTGTTTCAGCAGGCGAAGCTGGTCATCCGAGTCCAGGATCGAGAACCCAGCCGACAACCCGACATACGCCGCGTGGCGGCGCAGCATGCGCGCACACAGCGAATGGAACGTGCCCAGCCACAACCCTTCGACCGGCCGCCCCAGGATCGCGCCCACGCGCTCCCGCATCTCGCGCGCCGCCTTGTTGGTGAAGGTCACCGCCAGCACCTGGCCGGGGGAGGCCCGGCCGGTCAGCAGGATGTGCGCGAAGCGGGTGGTCAGCACGCGGGTCTTGCCGGTGCCGGCACCGGCCAGCACCAGCAGCGGTCCATCGAGCGTTTCGACAGCCGCCCGCTGCTCAGGGTTCAGCCGGGCCAGGTAGTCGGTCATCAGCTTGCGGCGACGGGTCTCACGCCGAGTATATGGGCGATCGCGTAAGTCAGTTCCGGGCGGTTCAGCGTGTAGAAATGGAACTCGTCCACGCCGTTGGCCTGCAGCAGCCGCACCTGCTCGGCGGTGACGATGGCGGCCACCATGCGGCGGATCTCGGGGTCGTTTTCGGTGCCCTCGAACATGCGGCCGAGCCAGTCGGGGATGGCGGTGCCGCACATCCCGCTGATCCGCACTGCCTGGGCGTAGTTGGACACCGGCAGGATGCCCGGCACGATCGGGGCGGTGATGCCGGCGGCCAGGCAGCGGTCCAGGAACCGCAGATAGACGCCAGTGTCGAAAAAGAACTGGGTGATCGCCCGTGTGGCCCCGGCATCCAGCTTGCGCTTCAGGTTGTCCAGGTCGCCATCTTGGCTGGGTGCCTGCGGGTGGGTTTCCGGGTAGGCGGCGACCGAGATCTCGAAATCCGCCACGCCGCGCAGGCCGGCCACCAGCTCGGCCGCGTAGCGATAGCCCTCCGGATGCGGTTCATAGGCCGCGTCAGGCGGCGGATCGCCGCGCAGTGCCACGATATGGCGCACGCCGGCGGCCCAGTACTGATGGGCGACCTCCGTCACCTCATCCCGGCTGGCACCGACGCAGGTCAAGTGAGCGGCCGGGATCAGGGCGGTTTCCCGCACGATGCGGGCCACCGTGGCGTGGGTGCGCGCGCGCGTGCTGCCGCCGGCCCCATAGGTGACCGAGACGAAGCGGGGGTGCAGCGGCTCCAGGCGGCGGATGCAGCCCCAGAGCTGTGTCTCCAAAGCCTCGGTCTTGGGCGGAAAGAACTCGAACGACAGCAGCGGCGGCTCCGGCCCGGATAACGGCGCCGGCAGCCCGGCCACCCGAGGGGCGGTCAGCCAGCGCTCCAACGTGGGCTGCGCCAGTCCGGCGCGGCGGGGAGAGTCGTGGCTCATGGGTTCCATTCGCCTGATTCGCCGTCGGGTGCAATCGAAGACATCGGATTGCGCATCGTTCATCCCATGCTACAAGCCGGTCACGGACAGCTTGACCTCCCTTTGGTGTTCCCATTCGCCGCCTAGCATGGCACGGATTTGCCGCCCAACGCTCTCACGCGCGGCTTTGGCCGCTTCCTGACCTTGAGGAGCACGATGCGCGTTACGTCCCGTTTGTGGCTCTCGGCTGCCATCGTCGCGTTGGTGGGCGGCCTGTCGGGGTGCGCGACGCCGCCGCCCGCCTCGGACCCAGCGGCGGTGGCAGAATTCCAGGCGGCCAATGACCCGCTGGAGCCGACCAATCGCGTGCTGTACCGGGTGAACGAGGCGCTGGACGACTACCTGCTGCGCCCGGCGGCCATCGCCTACCGCGACGTGTTTCCGGACCCGGTCCGCAACGCCATCCATAACGAGCTCAACAACCTGTCGACCCCGGTCAAGCTCGGCAACGATATGATGGAAGGCAAGCCGCGGCTGGCCGGCAACACGTTCATGCGGTTCGTGATCAATACCACCGTGGGCGGACTGGGGCTGTTCGACCCGGCTTCCCATTGGGGTTACCCGGACCACGACACCGATTTCGGCATCACGCTGGCGATCTGGGGCGCGCCGGAAGGGCCGTTCCTGTTCCTGCCGCTGCTCGGGCCGAGCAATCCGCGCGACGCCGCCGGGCGCGGCGTGGATATCGCGGCCGATCCGCTCGGCCGGTTCGGCCAGGGAGCGGTGGTGACCGGCCTGAACTGGGGACATTTCGTCGTGAACGTGGTGGACGCGCGATCCCGGGTGCTGGGGGATATTTCCACCATCAAGAAAACCGCGCTCGACCCCTATGCGACGTTCCGCAGCCTCTACCGTCAGCACCGGGACGCCCAGATCGACGATGTCCGAAGCTTCAATCAACATACCGTGCCGGCGTGGTATCCTCAGCCGCCCGCCGCCCCCACATCCCGCTGAACTCCGAAGCGAGCCCATACATGTTGCCACGACGCCTTGTTCTGATTTCCGGTGCCGCCGCGGTGGCTGCCGGCCTGCACACGCAATACGCCGCCGCGCAATCAACCAGCGGCGCCGCCGGCTTCATCAAAGGTACCGGCGAGCAACTGGTGCAGGTGGTCAATGCCGGAGGATCGACCGATCAGAAAGCAGCGGCGCTGGCCCAGATCATCGACAGCCGGGTCGATGTGAACGGGATCGCGCGGTTCTGCCTCGGCCGCTTCTGGCGCGTTGCAACGCCGCAGCAGCAGCAGCAATACCTGGACCTGTTCCATCGCGTGCTGGTCGGTAGCATCGATGCCAAGATCGGCGAGTATCAGGGCGTGACCTTTACGATCGGGCGCACCGTTACGCGCGCAGAGGGGCAGGTCGT
>DATDIC010000321.1:0-4129 GCA_036521275.1 Acetobacteraceae bacterium | reverse complement strand
CTATCTGGCCCGTGTATATGCGCCTGACTGGATCCCGAAGGCGCCGGCGGACGAGGCGCAGGTTCAGCGCTTTCTGTCTATCGCCGCGAATGAGATTTCCAATGGACCGGCTGCAGCGCGCTTGGTAACGGTGTTCGGTGCGAAGCTCGATCACGAGGCGGCCAAAGCCAAGGCGCACGCATTGTTCGGCAAGGTTGAGAACTATCTCCACAATCGTGAGTGGCTGGTTGTCCAAAGACCCACCCTGGCTGATGTCGCGTTCTATAGTTACACCGCTCACGCACCTGAGGGCGGCGTGTCTCTCGAACCATACCCAGGCATCAGGGCCCTGCTCGCAAGGATCGAAGCCCTTCCAGGATTTGTTCCCATGCAGCGCACACGCGTCGGCCTTGCGATCTGAGCGCGGTAAAGGCCACGGGCGGCGACCGCCTGGCTGCTAGCAATCGATGGCCGACGAGGCGGTACAATCCCCCTTTCATCGCGGCGAGGAAGAGCTGCAGCGCCGGATCGGCGTCGCGGATCGCATGCACGCCTTTGGCAAGCGGGCCGTACGCGATTTCATGCCGCCGCAGCACCGTGAATTTTACGAGCAGCTGCCATTCGTTGTCGTCGCAGCGGCAGATGATGCGGGAAACCCTTGGGTCAGCATTTTTGCAAATAAGCAGGGACTACTCGCAAGCCCGGACGAGCGGTCGCTATCGCTCCATGCTGAGTTTCCGCCCGATGACCCGGTAGCAAGAGGACTCTCTCCAGGCGCGCGCGTGGGACTTTTGGGCATCGATCTTGTGACGCGGCGCCGCCGCGCCCACCACAACTGCCGCCTGATTCTGTTTGCGTCAATACTGGCCTCCTCACTGGTGTTCCTGGATGGCGCCGTGATCAATCTGGCATTGCCTGCCATCGGGCGAGAGTTCCAAGCCAGCGCGACCACGCTTCAGTGGCTCATCAACGGATACATTTTGCCGCTGGGCGCCATGCAGCTGCTCGCCGGCGCGATGGGTGACCACTACGGTCATCGACGTATTCTGGCTCTTGGAACCACCATTTTCGTACTCGCATCGATCGCTTGCGCTATCTCGGGGTGCGCGCAATTGCTCTTGGGGGCGCGGGTGGTGCAAGGATTGGGTGCTGCCTTTGTATTGCCCAATAGTCTGGCAGTTTTAGGCAATTCCTTCGACGATAAAGCGCGTAGCGGCGCCGTGGCGGCTTGGGCGATCGCTGGCGCCGTAGCCAGGTATCGCGCTGTGTCGGGGCCGTGTGCGGAAATTTGCGTGATACCCCACGATAGGCACAACAGACCGCCCATACCAGGATCACAAACGATGCCGAAGCAAACATACAGAACGGAATCAACGCGTGGGGGCCGCGACGGGATTCTACTGCGGTAAACCACACTAGCAGTAGAACTCCCACGGCGCTCAGCGCTATCGCGTCGGATCGATACGGGTGGAAGCCATTGCTGGTGGCAGGCGCACTGATCTCAGCTTCGGGCTACTACTTGCTCTCCCGCCTGAGCCTTGGCTCCTATGCTTTAAGTGTGCTTCCAGGACTGACCGTTGTAGCACTGGGTACCGCTGCGATCAGTGCGCCCTTGACGACCAGCATCCTCTCGTCGGTGAGCCCCACACACAGAGCCGCGGCGGCTGGATTTAACAGCGCAATCTCCCGTATCGGCTCCCTGATGGCAGTCGCCGCGTCGGGAGCTGCAATGAGCGGGGATGTACACGCGATGCTGCACGGATTTCGGGCTGCTGCATCGGTCGGAGCTGTCTTATGCCTTCTCGCGGCGGCGCTTACCGGTCGGCTGCCTGCTCGTCCAGGAAGCGCCTCCGTCTCCGCCTGATGCGGATAGGCGCGGATGATCTGACGCAGTGTCGGTGTGCTGCCCAGGCACCGATTCGGGGGCGGTTTTGAGCCTGCTGCCGCGACCGTGGAAGTCTGGCGGACCTTTAGCTCAGCGGCGATACCAGCAGCCGCTGAGAAATTACGTCTGCCGGTGCATCCGTTCGCCGCGGTACCCCGTATATGGGCTGTCTTGAGCCCAATTAGGGGAGAGTCTCATGTCCTGCATCAAACGACTGGCCATGTCCGCCGCGGTGCTAGCTGCCTGTTACGGCGGTACCGCGCTGGCGTCGAGCCACCGCGAAGCACCCTTCACTGCCGCAAATCCGACGATCGATGGCACCGACTTCTACATGTTCCGCGCTTATGGGGATGCCTCGGGCAATGCTGCCGCGGTCGCGACCGATAGCGTGGTCTTCATCGCCAATTACAACCCGCTGCAGGACCCTTATGGCGGTCCCAATTACTTCGCTTTGAATCCCAATGCGTTGTACGCGATCGACGTCGACAACAATGGGGATGCCAAACCCGAGATCAGCTTCCAGTTCCAGTTCCAGAACAACTACAAGGGGACGGCGCTCGATACGGGGGCGAAGGACGCGAACGGCAATCCGGTGAAGATCGCCATCCCGCTCATTGTCTCGGCGCCGGTCGGTACCTCGGGCGACAACGCCGCTGATCCGGCTGTGAATCGCTCTGAGACCTATACGATCAACATGGTCCGCGGTCCCACCGTCACGCCGTTGACGACCGCAAGCGGCAGCACGACCTTCCAGAAGCCGCTGGACAACATCGGCACCAAGACCATTCCGGACTACACGACTTACGCCAACGCCTTCATCCAGACCGTGAGCTTCGGCGCCTGCGGCATGGGCCAGGTGTTCGTCGGCCAGCGCCGGGATGGCTTCATCATTAATCTCGGCGAGACCTTCGATCTGGTCGACCTAAATCCTTTGGGCGGCCGAAATTCCACCGAGAACACATTGGCGGGCAAGAACGTCACCAGCATCATCATGCAAGTGCCGGTCGCCTGTCTGACGAAGGACGGCAAGAGCAGCACCACTACTACCGATCCGGTTATCGGCGCCTGGACGACCGCATATTTGCGCCAGGCACGGGTGCTCAACCCGACGCCGCAATCAACAAATAATACTGAAGTGGTCGGCGGCGCCTGGGCACAGGTTTCGCGGCTCGGCAATCCGCTGGTCAACGAAGTCGTGATCGGCTTGCCGGACAAGGACCGCTTCAATGACAGCCAGCCGAAGGATGATGCGCAGTTTGCCAACTACGTAACCAATCCAACACTCCCCGTGCTGATCAATGCGCTCTTCCCGGGAGCCACGATGGTGCCCGCGGCACCGCGCACCGATCTGGTCGCGGCCTTCCTGACGGGCCTTTCGCTGAAAGCCACAGGTGGCACGACGCCGATCTTCAGCAACGATCCGTCGGACTACGGCGATACGGTTCAGGCCTCGGAGGAACTGCGTCTGAACACCTCAATTGCGCCGGTGGCGACTGCGACCCAGAGCAGCCTCGGACTGCTGGCGTGCGACACCTCAGGTTATCCCAATGGCCGTCGACCGGCGGACGACGTGGTCGACATCGAGCTCACCGTTGCAGAAGGCGCCGTCTATCCCGGTGATCCCAATCACCTGCAGACCTGCGATGTGAGCAGTGGTACGCCGACGGTGGTCGATGCAGGTGCGGTAGTGAACGATGGCGCGGCGGCCGATGCCACGGACACTAACTACTATCTGGCGACATTCCCGTATCTTGCGGCACCCCTGCCCGGAGCCACGAACGCCGCCCGCGCCGCTGCGGGGAACCAACCGACCTCTACCGGCACCGCCGCCGGCGGCGATATACACTGAAGTGAGGGAGAGCAGTCATGAGACGCGCAATCGCGATGATAATCGCTATCGCCTTGGTCGGCGCTCTGTCCGGCTGCGGTGGCGGCAGTAACTCGGGGACGGCAGCCACCCCGCCGCCGACCGGCACCGGAGGATCGGCGCCGCCCGCCGGGCCGCCCACGGACTTCGCCATGTTCGTGACCCAACAGGTCACTTATCCGAACCAGGCGCTCAACGCGGCGCCGGTAGCGACGAGTGGCTTGACCACTGACCTGCAGCTCGGTAGTGCCAGCGCCTTCAGCTCCGTGTTTTTTGGCGTGGGCAGTCCCTTGCCTGCGGGAGTCAATCAAGCCGTGACCGCCTGCGGGCAAGCCGGCAAATCCTCCTGTGACCCAGGGACCAGCGCCGATCTCAATTCAACTCTGAATTGAGATCGG
>DATDIC010000320.1:0-9871 GCA_036521275.1 Acetobacteraceae bacterium | reverse complement strand
CAAGTCTCCATGCAGCAGGCCGACCAGGAAGATCCAGTAGCGGTCCCACAATGGCAGGTCGAGGCCCCATTTGTGCCGATAGGCGGCCAGGATGATGGGGTTGTTGGCGGCAATATCACCAAGCTGCGCCAGCACCGGATCGCCTGGTACCAGATTCGCGATCAGGAAGATCACCAGCGTTGCCAGCAGCACCATGGCCGCGGCAACGACCAGACGGGAGGCGACATAACGCAGCATACGTCCCGCTTGCCTCCCTGTTCGTCTCTTCCTTGGGGCGCACTATCGCCGATCGGACGACCGTCAACAACTTGTCTGCACGAAACCTCCAGCTATGATGGTGGGAAGTATAAAAACCGCAGGGAGGATGACATGCGCGAGATCGGCTGGATTGGACGGCGGGACGTGATGCGGCTGCTTGGCGCTGGCGGAGCGGCACTGGCGGCGGGGCTTCCGGACAGGGTGCATGCAGCCGCCAGCAAGACGACGCTGGTGCTCGGTCTGGACATCAGCGATACGATCTCCCTCGATCCGGCGAGAGAGGCGCAATACACGCCGCCGATGACGGTCAACGCCGTCTACGACGCATTGATTACCATGTCGCCGGGCGATTATCTCAACGTGAAGCCCGCATTGGCGAGCGAATGGGCGCACACGCCGGATGGCAAGGGCTGGCGCTTCACGTTGCGGCCGGGCGCGAAGTTCAACAGCGGCAACACTGTCACGGCTGACGATGTGAAGTGGACGCTCGATCGGGTGATCAACCTGAAGGACCAGCCGTCGCAGTACGTTGCCAATGTCGATCGTGTGGAGGTGCCGGACCCCGGCCACGTGGATGTCATCCTGAAGGATCCGACTCAGCCGCTGCTGACCGTGCTGTGCGGGCCGAATTTCGGCATCCTGGAACGCAAGGTGGTGGAAGCGCATGGCGGCACCGCCGCAGCCGATGCCAGCAGCAGCGACAAGGCCACCAACTGGCTGAACCAGAACTCCGCCGGGGCCGGTGCCTTTACCCTGGTCGGCTGGACCCGGAATGCGCAGATCCTGCTCACCCGCAACCCGCATTACTGGCGCGGTCCGGCGCATTTCGAGCACGTGGTGATCCGCCACATGGGTGAAAGCGCGACGCAGCTTCTGGCGGTGAAGCGCGGCGACATCGATGCGGCATTCAACTTGATCCCCGAACAGATCGCCACCCTGAAGGGCAATCCGGACGTGCGCGTGGAGGGGCTGGAAAGCCTCGATTTCGTCTATATGGCACTGACCTGCGAGCCGGCCTTCAACAAGGCGCTGGCGGTGAAGGAAGCACGCCAGGCGGTCTGGTACGCGATCGATTATGACGGCATCATCAACGACCTGCTCGGCGGGCATGCGATCCGCTGCGCGAGCTTCATCCCCATCGGCCTGTACGGCTCCACGCGCGAGACCACGGACCAGATCGGCTATCACCAAAATCTGGAGAAATCGAAACAGTTGCTGGCGAAGGCCGGTTTCCCGGACGGGTTCGAGTACAAACTGAGCTACGGCGACGCGGCAGTGTCCGGACTTTCCTATGCAGTGCTGGGACAGAAGCTACAATCGGATCTGGCTCGGGTCGGCATCAAGGTCGTATTGGACCCAATGGACCAGGTGAACCTGCGCACACAATACACCACCGGCAAATCCACCGCAGTGCTGACCTTCTGGAACCCGTCGGGTGTAGAGGAGGATGGCTGGACCTCCGCCACCGTGGAACGAGTTGCAAAACGAATCCACTGGACCCCACCGGCAGACATCAAGAAACTGGTGCTGGAGGGCGCCCAGGAGACCGATCCGCAGAAGCGGTCGGACATTTATCTGCAATATTCAAAGTTCATGATCGATCAGGCCAACCTGATCATCCTGTTCCAGCCGATCTATCAGTTCGCAGTACGAAATGTGATCAAGAAATTCCCGCTGACCGCGGCGGGATGGGAAGTGCAGATGGACCAGGTGGAGGCGTAATACCACCTGCACCTTTCCGCCACGGCCGGCCCCCTCCCATCATGGCCGGGCTTTCCCGGCCACCCACGACTTTGTCCCCCACCGCCCCACTCGTTGCGGTCCGCTACTAATCCGCTTCCTCCAGGCTGAACTGTTCGGCTTCTTCGTCGTAGCTGAACAGTTCAGCATACCGACCCCAGGAGATCACCGTTCGCAGTGTGTCTTCAGCATACTCCGGCGACATGTGATCCTCCAGTTCGTCGCGAAACCGCACAGCCGATGCGCGGTTGTTCCACCTTTCGTCCAGAACCTGGCGGATCGTGTTGGCGAGCGGCACATAGGCGCGCAGTGCCTCGGCAAAGATTCGCTTGCGCGTCTCTGTATCCGCGGCGACGAACCGTCGGCCCGAATCTGTCAGCGTTATGTCGCCTTCCGCAAGCTCGGCAAAGTGCAGCATCTGCAATGTCTCGCCCAAAGGAAACAAATCGTCAAGTTCCAACTGCAACGGTCCGGCGAGCGCCGGCAAGTCGGCCCGCCCATTATACGGCTCAGCCGCCAGCGTCTCCATAAGACCAGACATCAGATTGGTGCCGACCCGGTGCAGCGGCGTGGTAATGCTTGCCGTGACAGCGGCCGTGACCCGCGGTCCTGGCAGGGAACGGCGGGTCATCAAGGCATATATATCATCCACCATCTGCTGGAATGCAGGGTCATGGCGGTTGCGTGGATGCGCAAACGGCACCGGCAGCTCGTGCGCGATGCGGCCCGGATTGGCCGAAAACACCAGGATGCGGTCCGCCATCAGCACCGCTTCCTCGATATTGTGCGTGACCATCAGCACCGATTTCAGCGGCAACCGGCCTTCTGACCATAGGTCGATCAGATCGGTGCGCAGCGTCTCGGCAGTCAGCACGTCCAGCGCACTGAACGGCTCGTCCATCAGCAGCAGGTCCGGATGCACCACCAGGGCGCGCGCCAGACCCACGCGCTGCCGCATGCCGCCCGACAGCTCCTTCGGATAGGCGCCTTCGAAACCGCCAAGCCCGATCAGGTCGATGGCCTGCTCCGCACGGGTCTGGCGTTCGGCCCGAGGCAGCCCGCGCGCTTCCAATCCGAGTTCCACATTTTCCTTTACAGTAAGCCAGGGAAACAGGGCGAAGCTTTGAAACACCATCGCCACGCCCTCCGCCGGGCCAAGGAGCGGATTGCCATACCACAGCACCTGTCCCGCAGTCGGCCGCAGCAGCCCGGCAACGATCCGCAGCAGGGTGGATTTGCCGGACCCCGAGCGGCCGAGCAGGGCCACGATCTCGCCCTCGATCAGGCGGAGATTTACGCCATCCAGAACAACCAGCTCCGCACTGGCCTCCTTGTGATAGGCCTGCCGGCATTCGCGCACATCCAGCAGCGTCGTGCGGGTGGTGGCTGCATCCACAGCGAGGCCCTCCTCAACCGAGTGTCAGGCGTCGGCCGGCGTAATCGTACAAAGGTCGCCAGAGCAACCGGTTCAGCAACAGGACGAATCCGGACATCACCGCAACCCCCAGGATCACCTGCGCCATATTTCCCTTGTCGGTCGCTTCCGCGATATAGGCGCCGATGCCGTGTGCAGTCAGGCGCGTGTTTCCCCAGGACGCCACCTCGGCGACGATCGCGGTGTTCCAGGCATTGCCCGACGCGGTGATAGCACCGGTAACGTAGTAAGCGAAAATTCCCGGCAGCATCACTTTCCGCCACCACAGCACTCCGCCGATGCGGAAGTTCCTCGCCGCCTCCTGAAGATCGCCGGGGAATGCCGCGGCACCGGCAATGACGTTGAACAGTATGTACCACTGCGTGCCCAGCGCCATAAGCGGGGTCAGCCAGATGTCCGGGGCAAGCCGGAAATGCACGATGAACACGACGAGGGGCGGGAACAGCAGGTTGGCGGGGAATGCAGCGAGGAATTGCGCGACCGGCTGCGCCCGTCGCGCCCACACCGGGCGCAAGCCCAGCCAGACGCCGATGGGCACCCAAACCAGCGTGCTCAAAGCCAGTACGACCATGACCCTGATCAGCGTGTAGCAGCCCAGCACCAGGGCGTGGGCCAGCTCCGACCACGATAGCTGGCCAGACAGGAACCCGAACACCCGTTGCGCCGCCAACGAAAGCGCGACGAGCAACAACGCCAGCAGCAGGGCATCCACAAGGCGTGACGGGGCAGTATTCGGCCGGTCAATACCGGCCATCGCGCGCAGACGCATTCCGCCGATCCGCCCCAGGAGGTCGCCGGCGGCCTCTGCTCCCAGATGCAACCATCGGGTGCGGCGCGTCAATTTCAGCACCCATGGGGCTTCCGCGGTAGGGCCCGCCGTGGTTTCAAAGCGAAATTTTGCCGACCAGGCCACCAGGGGCCGAAACAATAGCTGGTCGTACAGCAGAATGACAACCAGCATCGTGGCGATCGCCCAGCCGACCGCGGCGATGTCCCGCCGCTCCAGCGCCAGTGCCACGTATGAGCCGATGCCGGGAAGCTTCCAGTTGTTATTACCAACCGAGATCGCCTCCGACGCGACCACGAAGAACCAGCCGCCCGACATCGAAAGCATCGTGTTCCATACCAGGCCGGGCATCGCGAACGGCACCTCCAGCCGCCAGAACCGCTGCCACGGCGTGAGCTGGAAGCTGATCGCCGCCTCCATCAGGTCCCCCGGCACGGTGCGCAGAGACTGGTACAGGCTGAATGCCATGTTCCAGGCCTGGCTGGTGAAGATCGCGAAGATCGCGGCCAGCTCCAGGCCCAGTACGCGGCCGGGGAACAGGTTCATGAAAAAAATGACGGTGAAGGTCAGGAACCCCAGGATGGGTACAGATTGGAGAATGTCCAGCAACGGAATGAGTACCACGGAAGCCCGCCGGCTTTTGGCGGCGGCGGTCCCGTAGGTGAAAGTGAAGATCAAAGACGCCAGCAGCGCCGCGAACATCCGCAACGTGGTGCGCACGGCATAATTCGGCAGGTTGGCGGGATCCAGGCTCACCGACACCGCATGCGGCGCATTGAGGCTAAGAAAAGTGCTGCTGGCGACGTGCGCCACCCCGATAAGCGCCCCGAACACCAGAAGAATCGCAGCAATGTCCCAAATGTTCGGCAGACGTCGCCCCAGCGCCGCGGCGGGGAATGCGATGCTTGTCATGTGAGCGCCCGGCCGCGTTGGGGTGGATGGGTAACCGGGATCGGCCGGTCAGTCCTCGTTTAGCCCGCCGACGTGCCGCATGTCATCCGGACAGATATGCCGGTACGGGCGACGATACGGTCCTACCTCTCGTGTCCCTGGTGCCGCGGGCTGAACGCGACCGGCAGGCGCAGGACCAGGACCAGCGTCGCCAGTGCCAGCGTCGCCGACAGCAAATACACATTCCGCAAAGATCCGGCGACCGCATGGATAAGGCTGTGCAATTCGGCCGGGCTCATGGCGGCGCGCGCCGAAAGGTTAAGCAGCCGGTCCACTGCGTTCGCAGCCTCGCCGGGCAGGCCAAGAGACAGCACCGAGCCGGATATGGCGGCCCCGAGCGATTGCCCGATCATGCGCATGCACATCTGCGCCGCGGTCGCTGATCCGCGTTCCGCCCAGGGCACGTGCCCCTGGACCGAGACGATGAAGGTCGTGTTGCAGAACCCCATTCCCATGCCGATCGCCAACGCGCCGGCGCCGGCCCATAGGGGTCCAGACCCCGGCACCATGCCGATCAGCAGCCCGGCGCCGATCAGCAATGTCACCGCGCCGAGAATTGCAGTACGGCGATAGCTGGTCCGCACCATCATCCGCCCGGCTGCGATGCTGGCGAGTGTCCAGGCCACCGACATGGTGCTCAGCACGATGCCGGCCACCATGGGCGTTCGACCCATGACTGCCTGCACGTAGGTGGGCAGGAATACGGTGACGCTCATCATTACGGCGCCGATGGTCCCGCCGCCCAGGCTGCCGATCACGATCACCCGATCAGTCAACAGCCGGAGCGGAAGGATCGGTTCGGCGGCGCGGCGTTCCCACAGCGCAAGCGCGCCCAGCGCGGCCGCCCCGGCAAACAGCAAGCCGACAACGGCAGCAGCGCCGAGTACCTGGCCCTGTCCCGCGGCGAACACCAGGGCCGCCACGCCCATGACCAGCAGCGCGGCCCCGCCGAAATCGATGACATGCGGACGAGCGCGGTGGCGCTCATGGAACAACGCCGCAATCATGGCGATTGCCGCCGCGCCGATTGGCAGGTTGATCCAGAACACGAGACGCCAGTCCACCTGCTCCACCAGGAAGGCGCCCAGCGGCGGGCCGATAAGGGCGGCAATGCCGAACACGCCGGACAGCATGCCCTGAATGCGCGCCCGCTCGGACGGCGTGTAGATGTCACCGACGATGGTGTAAGCGATCGGCTGCACCGCGCCCGCGCCGAAGCCCTGAAGCACGCGGCAGCCGACCAGGATCGACATCGATGGGGCGAAGCCGGACAGCGTCGACCCGGCCAGAAACAGCCCGGCGCCGATGAAGAAAACCCGCTTGCGCCCATAGAGATCGGCGAGCCGTCCATAGATCGGGATGGTCACCGCCTGGGCCAGCAGATAGGCGGAGAAAACCCACGACAACAGGTTGAACCCGCCAAGCTCGGCGACAATGCTCGGCATTGCGGTGGCGACGATCGTGCTTTCCACGGCCGCCATGAAGGTGGCCATCATGCACGCGGCGAGCACGAGGCGGCGGCCGCTGCCGGAACGATCGGCGGGACGCACGCGAGGCAGCGGCTGGTCCATTATCGGCAGCATGGACCGCGGACACCGGGAGGAAAAGATTGGCGCACCCCCTTGCGACGTGCGGAAAGCGCGATTTGCAACCAATGCGTCACACGCGGCTTACGCGCGGGCAGCATCGGCTCGCCTGGTTTGTGCTGCCGCAAGCCGGCGCTGTAGCCTGCCGGAGAACCACAGGAGAAGCCGATGCCGGCCAGCGAACCCTACACGAACGTCAGCCTGTCCGGCGTCGTCGCCACGGTGGAGCTTCGTCGTCCGCCGAACAACTTCGTCAGCGTGGCGATGATCGCCGAGCTCGCCGATCAACTGGAGCAGCTCGATAAAGCGCCGGCCTGCCGGGTGATCGTACTCTGTTCCGAAGGCAAGCATTTCTCCGCCGGCGCCGATCTCGGCAGCCGCGGACCGGACGGACGCGAGCTGGTGGCACGCGGCCGGCATTTGTACAAGGAGGCGATCCGCCTCTGGCGCACTGGCAAGCCGATCGTGGCTGCGGTCCACGGCGCGGCGGTCGGCGCCGGCCTGGGGCTCGCCGTCATGGCCGATTTTCGCGTCGGATGCCCGGAAGCGCGCTTTTCCGCCAATTTCACTCGCCTGGGTTTCCATCCCGGGTTCGGGTTGACCGCGACCTTGCCACGTCTGCTCGGACAGCAGCAGGCGGCACTGATGATGTACACGGGGCGACGGCTTACCGGGGAAGAAGCCAAGGCCATCGGACTGCTCGACCAGCTCGTCCCGGCAGACCAGGTCCGGGACGCGGCGGCCGCCCTGGCGACGGAGATTGCCCAGTCTGCGCCGCTGGCTATCGAGGCCACGCGCGAGACATTGCGACGCGGCCTGGCGGCTGCGGTGCAGGCGGCGACGGAACGCGAGTACCAGGAACAGAACTGGCTGCGCGAGACGGCGGATTTCCGCGAAGGCGTGCGCGCCATGTCCGAACGGCGGCTGCCTGATTTCAAGGGGGAGTAACGTCGTGGCAAAGCTGGAGGGGAAGGTTGCCATCGTTACCGGTGCGTCGCGCGGCATCGGCCAGGCGATCGCGGAATTGTTCGCGGCGGAAGGCGCCCGCGTGGTGTGTGCCGCCCGCACGCTGCATGAAGGTGATCACGCGATGCTGGAGGGCTCGCTCAGCCGGACCGTACAGCGGATCCGCGATGCCGGTGGACAGGCGACCGCTGTCGCCGCGGACGTCTCCACCGAACCGGAATGCGTCCGGCTGGTAGAGGCAGCGCGTGCGGCCTACGGCCCGATCGATGTTCTGGTCAACAATGCGGCGCTGTCCTATTTCCTGCCGATCACGGAGTTCCCTGCCAACCGCTGGATGCGCGCGTTCGCCGTCGACGTGCATGGACCGTTCATGCTGTCGAAGCAGGTGCTGCAGGACATGATCCCGCGCCGGTCCGGAGCGATCGTGAATGTCAGCTCCGGTGCGGCGATCGGCCCTGGCCGTGGGCCCTACAACGATAAAGCGGTCCGTGGCGGCACCATGTATGGGGCGGTCAAGGCGGCGCTGGAGCGATTCACCCAGGGGTTGGCGCAGGAAATGGCGCAGCATGGGGGCATAACGGTGGCTGCGGTGTCGCCGTCACGCGTGGTGCCGACGCCGGGAACGGTGTTCCACAAGCTGGTCAGCGGCATGGACGATCCGCGCGGCGAGCCGCCAGATTACATGGCCCGCGCGGTACTGCTGCTGGCCACCGAACCGGCGGAGAAGGTGAATGGGCGGGTTACCTACAGCCAGCAGATTCTGAAGGAGCATGGTCTGCTCAACTCCGCATCCGGGCGTGGGGTGGACACGGCAGGTTCCGGCTATTCGCAGATCTGATTGTACCCGCCACGCCCGCGAAACACCCGTCGTGCCCGCGAAAAACCCGTCGTGCCCGCGAAAAACCCGTCATGCCCGCCACAAACCCGTCATGCCCGCGAAAGCGGGCATCCAGCGAGAGCCCCGAAATTCCCGGGGGTTTGCCGCATTCCCGCGTCCGCGAGAATGCCGAACCGGGTCCCCTCAATGCGGCCCCATAATTAGGCTGATGAAACCGCTCTAGCCGACCACGCGCCAACCCGCTCGTTTCCGTATCCGTCGTGCCCAGGCTCGGCGATTGCGCGTTTGCCCGGCCCGCCGCCGCTGAACGTCGCCGTGGCCGCGTCAGAACTCAGCCAGCCAGGCAACGCCTCGCCCTTCGCTTCCAGGGCATCTGCCGCACTGCATCGTCGCACGGCGGTGAAGCCGTCCCTGCCGGCACGAATGTCACCGCCCCGGCACTTCTGCGTTCAATCAAGCGCTCAGGAGGGAACGTCCATGGCACTCGGACTGCTCAGCGACCCGGCGGCCGATCCGATCGAACGGGCAACCATGCAACGGGTCGTACGTCGGCTGATCCCGCTGCTGATGGTCTGCTACTTCATTGCCTATCTCGACCGCGTCAATGTCGGCTTTGCCGGCATCAGCATGAACCGCGACCTCCACTTCAGCGCCGCGGTATTCGGCTTCGGCAGCGGCATCTTCTTCGTCGGCTACTTCCTGTTCGAAATTCCCAGCAACCTGCTGATGGAAAAAATCGGCGCCCGCCGATGGATCGCCCGCATCCTGCTCACCTGGGGCGTCATTTCCGGCCTGACCGCGGCGGTGCAGGGAGAAGCCTCGTTCTACGGCATCCGTTTCCTGCTCGGCCTGGCCGAGGCAGGCTTCTATCCCGGCATCATCCTCTACATCACCTGGTGGTTTCCCACCTACTACCGCTCCCGCATGATCGGCTTGTTCATGACCGCCATTCCCTTCTCGGTCATCGTCGGCTCCATCGTGTCGGGCGCCTTGCTGGAACTGGATGGCCACATGGGCCTGGCCGGCTGGCAGTGGCTGTTCATCATAGAAGCAGTACCAGCGGTCATCTGCGGCATCGTCGTGCTGTTTTACCTCACCGACCAGCCTGCCGGTGCGCACTGGTTGCAGCCGGATCAGCGCAAATGGCTCACCGATCGCCTGCAGGCCGAGCGCACCCAGCGCGAATCGGTGCGCCGCTACGGGCTGGCGGAGGCCATGTCGAACGGCCGCGTCTGGCTGCTGACCCTGGTCTATTTCGGCCAGAACGTCGCAGGCTACGGGCTGGTGATCTTCCTGCCGCAGATCATCAA
>DATDIC010000319.1:0-3978 GCA_036521275.1 Acetobacteraceae bacterium | reverse complement strand
GTCGCTCGGGCTAGTTGACGGCCGCAACGTTTGGCGTACGGACCTGCGGGCCGCACTCGGTACGCTGCAACGGATTGCGGCGAGGCGCGGCGATCGGCGGCTGATGGTGGCACCGTCGTGCAGCCTGCTGCACGTTCCCGTCGATGTGCGGCAAGAGACGAAGCTCGATCCCGCGGTGAAAACCTGGCTCGCCTTCGCTGAGCAGAAGCTGGACGAGGTGGCGACGTTGGCCCGCGGATTGGACGAGGGCGAGGCAGTCGTCGCCCCGCAACTCCAGGCCAGCGACGCGGCCGTGCGGTCTCGCCGTACCGGCGATGGGGTGCACCGCCCGGAGGTCCAAGCCCGTCTCGCGGCCATCACCCCAGCGGCGGAGCGTCGCGCCAGCCCTTATCGGACGCGACGGACCGTGCAGCAGAGACGCCTCGGCTTGCCGCTGTTCCCGACCACCACGATCGGCTCCTTCCCGCAGACCGCCGAGGTACGCCGCGCGCGGGCGGCACTCGGACGCGGCGAACTGGCGTCCGACGCTTATGAACGGACCGTGGAACGCTGGATCGACGAGGCCGTGCGCTGGCAAGAGGAGATTGGGCTGGACGTGCTGGTGCATGGCGAGTTCGAGCGCAACGACATGGTGAAGTATTTCGGCGAGCAGCTCAGCGGCTTCGCCTTCACCCAGCACGGCTGGGTGCAATCCTACGGCAGCCGCTGCGTGGCGCCGCCGATCATCTGGGGCGACGTGGCGCGGCCCCAACCGATGACGGTACGATGGACTTCCTATGCACAGTCGCGCACCGAACGCCCGATGAAGGGAATGCTGACCGGGCCGGTGACCATGCTGCAGTGGTCGTTCGTGCGCGATGACATTGCACGTGAAACAGTGTGCCGGCAGATCGCCCTGGCCATCCGCGACGAGGTGGACGACCTGGAGCAGGCCGGGATCGCCGTGATCCAGGTCGATGAGCCGGCGTTCCGCGAAGGACTGCCGCTGCGGCGCGCCGACTGGGCGGCCTATCTTGCCTGGGCGACCACGTGCTTCCGGCTGGCGACCAGCCCGGTGCGGGATGAGACGAGCATCCATACACACATGTGCTACTCGGAGTTCAACGACATCATGCCGGCGATCGCGGAGCTGGACGCGGATGCGATTTCAATCGAAACCACGCGCAGCCGGATGGAGCTGCTGGACGCCTTCGGGCCCGGGCAGGTGGGCCACACTGGCTATCCTGCCGAGATTGGGCCGGGCATCTGGGACATCCATAGTCCGCGCATCCCGGATACCGCGGAGATGATCGAATTGCTCGGCCTGGCGCGCGGGCGGCTGCAGGATTGGCAGATCTGGGTCAACCCCGACTGCGGCCTGAAAACCCGCCGATGGGAGGAGGTCAGGCCGGCGCTGGAGAACCTTGTTGCGGCGGCACGAGCGCTGCGTGAGGGTGCGCAGGCCCGCGCTGCCACAACCGGACAGAAGCCGGTCGAGCGCGATCTTGGGTGACGTCGCGGTGTGGAGCTGCTGGCGTGTCGTGTGCGTAGTTGCGATTGCGCGGAGTGTTGGTGGATTCCCGCTTTCGCGGGAATGACGGAGGGGTGCGGGAATGGGGCGTGCGGGAATGACGGGGAAGGGGAATGGGTCTGCCTGCAGGGCATTTGGTTTCGGTTCCAACTAGGTGGGTGATCCTGGTGAGAGCCACGCGACAGGATCGCGCCGATCTTGTCCGTGCCAACCAGGAGAGCCGCGCCTATCATCATCCCTGGGCGGAGCCGTTCACCGACGAGACGGGCTTCGATGCCTGGCTGATGCGGTCGCTGACCGGTCCGCACGTGCAGCTCGTTGCGCGGGATGTCGCCAGCCGTGACGTGATCGGCGTGGTCAATATCAACGAGATCGTGGGGGGTGCGTTTCAGAGCGCCTATCTTGGCTATTACGGCATGGTGCGCCATGCCGGAAGCGGGAGGATGACGGAAGCGGTCGCGCGTGCGGTCGCTTTCGCGTTCTCCGATCTTGGGCTGCATCGGCTGGAAGCGAACATCCAGCCGGAGAATCACCGTTCTCTTGCGCTGGTGCGCCGGCTCGGGTTTCGGCAGGAGGGAGTCTCGCCCCGCTATCTGCGCATCGGCGGTACCTGGCGTGACCACGAGCGATGGGCACTGCTGGCCGATGAGTGGGATGACAGCGGCTGGCGACCGGGGCATCCTGCTTCCGTATAGAGCGGATATCAGCAGGAGGAACATCGATGGCCGGCATTGTGGAGGGAAAGGTCGCGGTCGTGACCGGGGCCGGGCGCGGCATCGGCCGCGCGATCGCCATTGCCATGGGGCAGAATGGCGCCAAGGTTGTCGTCAACGATGTCGGCGCCGGGGTGACCGGCGAGGGCCGCGACGAAACGCCGGCGCAGGAAGTGGTGCGCGAGATCGAGGCGGCGAACGGTCAGGGCTCGGCAGTCGCCAATACGGATTCAGTCGCTGAGTGGGATTCGGCGCAGCGGATCGTGGCGACCGCGATCGACCGCTACGGCAAGATAGATATCGTGGTCAACAATGCCGGCATCCTGCGCGACCGCATGTTTCATTACATGTCGCCGGAAGAGTGGGATGCAGTGATGAAGGTGCATCTTTATGGCGCCTTCTACGTGTCGCGCGCGGCGGTGACGCATTTCCGCAAGCAGGAGAGCGGGGCGTTCGTGCATATGACTTCGACCTCCGGACTGATCGGCAGTGTCGGGCAGGTGAATTACGGGGCCGCCAAGCTGGGAATCGCCGGACTGTCGCGGAATATCGCGATGGATATGCAGCGGTACAAGATTCGTTCCAACTGCATCGGCCCGCACGCATTCAGCCGCATGATCGAAACGGTTCCCGGCCAGAGCGAGGAGCAGATGAAGGCGCGGGCCGCGAAAACCCGGCCCGACCAGGTGGCGCAATTGGCGGTGTTTCTGGCCTCCGACGCGGCGGCGGAGGTTTCCGGGCAGATCATGGGTGCGCGGGGGAACGAGATTTATCTCTACAATCAGCCGCGCCCGATCCGCATCATGCATCGGGGCGAAGGCTGGACGCCGGATCGCCTGGCGGAGCACCTGTTGCCGGCGATCCGCAGCGGATTGACGCCGCTTGAGCGGACGCGGGACGTGTACAGCTGGGACGCGCTCTGACGGATTGGCGGCGCGGTTACAAATACCCCGTCCCCATCTCCTGCGCGAAGCGCCCCGGATCGCCTTCCCACACGATCCGCGCGTGCTCCAGCACGTATACGCGATCCGCATGGGGCAGCGCGAAGGTGACGTTCTGCTCGCCCAGCAGCACGGTGATCGGCGTCGTGTCGCGAAGGCGCGCCAGCGCGTTCGACAACTGCTCCAAGATCACCGGCGCCAGACCCAGGGTCGGTTCATCCAAAATAAGCAGCTTCGGTTGCATCATCAGCGCCCGGGCGATGGTCAGCATCTGCTGCTCTCCGCCCGAGAGCGTTCCCGCCGTCTGCCGCTGCCGCTCATTTAGAATCGGGAACAGATCCAGCAGCCATGCCAGTTGAGCGGCCCGCGCCGCCGTGGCCAGGTGCTGACCGCCCAGATCCAGATTTTCCCGCACGCTCATCGTCGCGAACAGCTCGCGCGTTTCCGGGCACTGCACGACCCCGCCGCGCGCGATTGCCGCCGCCGACCGCCCGCGCAGGCTTTCGCCAGCCCACCGTATCTCGCCTTCGTACGGCACCAGCCCGGAGATCGCATTGAACAGCGTCGTCTTTCCCGCGCCGTTCAGCCCGACGATCGACACGAACTCCCCTTCGTTGACATGCACCGACACCTGCTGCAGCGCCTGCGCCTTGCCGTAGCGCACCTCCAGCTTGCGTACATCCAAGAACGGCTCGCCGACTTGCTCCGCCAACTCCTTGCGCGGATGCGTCTCGATCTTCCCGCCGAGATATACGCGCCGCACGGTTTCGTTACGCATCACCGATTCGGACGTGCCTTCGGCAATGCGCTCCCC
>DATDIC010000318.1:0-2975 GCA_036521275.1 Acetobacteraceae bacterium | reverse complement strand
CTGGTCCACTTCCGGGGTGCCGCTGTCCATCAGCCTGGAAGGCGGCCCGCTCCAGACGATCCGCCCTTGGTGCAGCATCGCGATAACGTCGCCAATGCGGCGGGCGCTGGCCATATCGGGGGTTATCGCGACGGCAGTGCTGCCAAGCCGGTGCACACAATCCACGATCAGCCCGTCGATCACCGCGCCCATGATCGGATCAAGGCCGGTGGTCGGTTCATCGAAGAACATGATATCCGGCTGGGCCGCGATGGCGCGCGCCAGCGCCACGCGTTTCTGCATGCCGCCAGACAGTTCCGATGGATACAGGTCACCTACCGCCGGGCCAAGGCCGACCTGGCCCAGAATCTCGATCGCGCGGGGGCGGGCTGCACGGCGCGTGATCTTGTGTTGAGCGAGCAGCCCGAAAGAGACATTTTCCCAGACCGGCAGGCTGTCGAACAAGGCGCCATTCTGAAACAGCATGCCGATATGGGAGCGGACCTGCTCGCGTTCGGCGCGGCTCAGCCGCAGGATGTCGCGGCCATCGATCTCTATGCTGCCCTCGTCCGGTTCGATCAGGCCGAGCACACATTTCAGCAGCACGGATTTGCCGGAGCCGGATGCCCCGATCACCACCACGGAGGTGCCGGGCATCACGTCCAGGTCCAGGCCGTTCAGGACGACCTTGTCGCCGAAGGATTTATGAAGATTGCGAATCCTGATTTTGGGGGCGGGCACCGCGCTCATCGGGCGAAGAACAGTTCGGTGAGCACGTAATCGAACGCAAGGATCAGGATCGAGGCAGACACCACCGCGGCGGTAGTCGCAGCACCGACGCCCTGCGCGCCACCGCGGCTGCGATAGCCCTGATAGCAGCCGAGCAGCGCGATCAGGAAGCCGAACACCGCCGCCTTTATCAGCCCGGAGACCACGTCCATGGTCTGCAGGAAGTTGAAGGTGCTGGACAGGTACGCCACCACGCCGAAGCCCAGCTTGAAATTGGCGACAATGAAACCACCCATCACGCCCAGTATGTCAGCCACCACCACCAGGGCCGGCAGCGCGATGACACCCGCCAGCAAACGCGGCGCGACCAGATATTTCATCGGGTTGGTGGAAAGCGTGCTCAGCGCGTCGATCTGGTCGGTGACGCGCATGGTGCCGATCTCGGCGGCGGTCGCCGCGCCGATGCGGCCGGCCACCATCAGTCCAGCCAGCACGGGGCCCAGCTCGCGCGTGATGGAGATCACCACCACGTTGGCGATCGCGCTTTCCGCGTTGAAGCGGGAAAAGCCGGTATAGCTCTGCAACGCCAGCACCATGCCGGTGAAGATGGCGGTCAGCGCCACGACCGGCAGGCTGAAATACGCCATCTCGACCAACGAGCGGACAAACACGCGCCAGTAGAACGGCGGGCGCACCAGATGCGAGATACCGGAGGCGGCGAACAGCGCCACCGAGCCGGTGATCCGGCACGCGCCAATGGCGCCGCGGCCAATCGCGGCGATGCTGTCCAGCATCATGCTCACGCCGGGCGATACGTCCGGTGAAAGCGCCGCCCGAGCGAGGTGAGTATCTCGTAGCCGTTGGTGCCCGCCGCGGCGGCGACATCGTCCGGGGTGCGCGCGGGCCCGATCAGCTCCAGCCAGTCGCCGGGGCGGAGGCGCGGGTGATCCGTGACGTCGAAGGTGGTGAGGTCCATGGAGACACGCCCTACCAGCGGGACCGGGCGGCCGTCAAAGACTGCCCTGCCGCGGTTGGACTGCGCGCGCAGCCAGCCGTCGGCATACCCGATCCCCGCAGTGGCGATGCGGGTGGGACGGCCGGCGGCCCAGGCGGCGTTGTAGCCGACGGTATCGCCCGGCCCGATATCGCGGACAGACAGCACCCGCGTGCGCAGCCGGACCGGCAGGCGCATCGGGTTGGGCAGGGCAGGGGTCGGATTGATCCCGTAGAGCGCCGCGCCCGGCCGCGCGAGATCGGACCCGAAAGCCGGACCCAGGAAGATGCCGGAGGAGTTGGCCAGGCTGCGCGATGCAGCGGGCAGGCCGGCGCAGGCGCCCTGGAAGCGGGCAAGCTGGGCTTCGTTCAGCGCGTCGTCGGGCAGCTCCGAGCTGACCAGATGGGTCATCACGTAGCGGAGCTCGAGCGGGTCGAGCCGTTGCGGGTCTGCGCGCAGTATTGCGAGCTCGGCAGGGCTGAGGCCCAGGCGCGACATGCCGGTATCGACGTGCAGGATGGCGGGTAGGCGGCGGTCGGCGCTCCGGGCGGCTTCGGTCCAGGCATCCAGCTCGGCGAGCGAGCCGATCACTGGGGTGATATCCTGGGCGAGATAGTCCGGCTCGGTCCCGGGGAACAGGCCGTTCAGCACTGCCAGCATGGCGCCGGGGACCAGCGGGCGAAGGGCCAGCGCCTCGTCCAGCAGGGCGGCGAAGAAATGCCGGCAGCCGGCGTTGTACAAGGCGGGGGCAATTGCCTGGGCGCCGAGGCCGTACCCATCGGCTTTCACCACCCCGGCGACGGCGCCCGACGGATGGCGGTCGCGCAGGAATTGCCAGTTGGCAACGATAGCGCCGAGGTCGATCTCCAGGACCGCCCCGGCGCGGGCTTCAGTCATAGCCGCCATGCGCCGGATCGAGGTCGGTGAAGCGGGTGAATTCGGCCTCGAAGAACAGATCCAGCTTGCCGGTCGGTCCATGCCGCTGCTTGGCGATGATCAGTTCGGCCTTGTTGTGCGCGGCTTCCATGTCGCGCTGCCATTTTTCCAGTTGATCCTGAAACTTCTGCTCTGAGTCGTAGGCCATCTGCTTGGGAGCACGCTGCGCGAGGTAATATTCGTCGCGATAGATGAACATCACCTGGTCGGCGTCCTGTTCGATCGTGCCAGACTCACGCAGGTCGGAGAGCTGCGGGCGCTTGTCTTCCCGGCTTTCCACCTGCCGGGAAAGTTGCGACAGGGCCAGCACGGGCACCGCCAGTTCCTTGGCGATGGC
>DATDIC010000317.1:0-6148 GCA_036521275.1 Acetobacteraceae bacterium | reverse complement strand
CGCTCAACAGCTCGCTCAACACCGGCATCGCCGAACGAACAAATCACGAAAACTGTCACCCATGTGCCCGGTCTGAAGTGTTACCCATGTGGCCGCTTGAAGAGGGCAGCGCCCCGCGCTTGCTTTCCCCAACCAGCGCCGCCGCGTAAGGTCCGCGGCCATGGAGTACACCACACTCGGACGAACCGGGCTGCGCGTGAGCGTGGCCGGGCTGGGAGCGGGCGGATTCAGCCGGCTCGGGCTGACCGCGGGCAAGAGCGAGTCGGAGGTTGTGGGCCTGGTGCACGCGGCGCTCGATCTGGGCGTGAACATCATCGACACCGCCTCGGCGTACGGGACGGAGGCGGTGGTCGGCAAGGCGGTTGCCGGACGGCGGCGGGATTCGGTGGTGATCGCGACGAAAGCGACGGTGCTGCGGGGAACCGAGGGCGTGCCGGCGGCGCAGGTGATCGCCAGCCTGGACAACTCGCTGCGTCTGCTGGGTGTGGAATGCATCGACGTGTTTCAGCTCCATGCCGTGTCCCCGGCGGGATACGCGTATGTGCGCGACACGATCGCACCGGCGCTGATGAACGAGAAACAGAAGGGGAAGTTCCGGTTTCTGGGCATTACCGAGACGGCGCCCAATGATCCCGAGCATGCGATGCTGAGCCGGGCGGCGGCGGACGAGATCTGGGACGTGGTGATGGTGGCGTTCCACATGATGTGCCAGAACGCGCGGCAGGTAGTGTTTCCAACGACGCAGGCGCGCAAGGTGGGCACGTTGCTGATGTTCGCGGTGCGCAGCATCTTCGCGCGGCCGGCACAGCTTGCGGCCACGCTACGCGAATTGGCGGCGGCCGGATTGGTGCCATCGTGGCTGGCGGAGAGCGACGATCCGCTGAACTTCCTGATCCATTCAGGCGGCGCGGACAGCTTGACCGATGCGGCGTATCGTTTTGCCCGTCACGAGCCGGGCGTTGATGTGGTGCTGTTCGGTACCGGGGAGATTGCGCATCTGCGGGCGAACATCGAATCGATCCTGAAGCCGCCGCTGCCGGCGGAGGATAGGGCGCGGCTGGCCGAGCTGTTCGGGCATCTGCGCGGCGTCGGGCTGGATATTCCGCAGCGGCCGGCACGGAGCTGAGCGATGGCGCAGTTCGACATATTGGGTATTGGCAATGCCATCGTCGATGTGGTGGCGCGCGCGGACGACTCGTTCCTGTCGAAGCACGACATGCGCAAAGGGAGCATGACGCTGATCGACGCCGACATGGCGGCAGCGTTGTACGCGGCTATGCCGCCGGGGCAGGAGAGCAGCGGCGGATCGGGGGCGAATACCTGCGCGGTGGCGGCGGCGCTGGGCAGCCGGGTGGCCTATCTGGGCAAGGTGGCGGATGACACGCTGGGGGCGGTGTTCCGCCACGATATCGGCGCGGCCGGGGTGCATTTTCCATCGGCGCCGCTGGTTGCGGGCGCGCCGACCGCGCGCTGCCTGATCCTGGTGACGCCGGACGGGCAGCGGACGATGCACACCTATCTGGGTGCCTGCGTCTCGTTCGGCGTGGCGGACGTGGATGAGGCGTTGGTGGGCGATGCGTCGGTGCTGTACCTGGAGGGATACCTGTTCGATCCGCCGGCCGCACAGGCGGCGTTCCGGCGCGCCGCGGCGGCGGCGCATGCGGCCCGGCGACAGGTGGCGTTGTCGCTGTCGGACCCGTTCTGCGTCGATCGCCACCGGGCGGCGTTCCGGGCTCTGGTGCGGCAGGAGGTTGATGTCCTGTTTGCGAATGAAACGGAGATCACCAGCCTGTACGAGGTGAACGGCTTCGAGGAAGCGGCGGAGCAGGCGCGGGCGGATGTCGGGCTGGCGGTGCTGACGCGCAGTGAGGCAGGCAGCGTGATCCTGCGCGGGGCGGAGACGGTGGCGGTACGCGCCGAGACGACGCGCGTGGTGGATACCACGGGGGCGGGCGATGCGTATGCGGCGGGGTTTCTGGCCGGGCTGACGGCGGGACGATCACTGGCTGTGTGCGGCCGGCTCGGCAGCATCGCGGCGGGTGAGGTCATCAGCCATTATGGTGCGCGGCCGGAGGCGGATTTGCGGGACATGACCGCGTCGGTGGGGTGATTTCGGTTCAGGTCAGTAGCCCAACCGTTTCAACTCGTTCTTGACCGCGGCGATCGTCTTGAAGCGGTAGTGCTTCGACTTGCCGTCGCTCCATTGGCAATCGCACCCGGAGCCGAATTTCTGGCTGATGTTCAACAGGGTTAGCGCGTGCTGGCCTGGTTTCGGGTCGTCGAAGATACGAACCTCGTAGAGCGTCCCTTCGACCTCGGCGTGGCGCTGGGGCCAGGCGAGGATGACGATCAACTGCTTTGCCGGGTCGTGGTTCGCGTTGGCGAAGCCGAGCGCCGATATGTCCGGGGTCCCGCCCTCTTGTTCGCCGACCGTGACCTGGATTTCCCGGTACTCGCCGGTGGGCTGCTGCTGGAACGCGACGAGCGGGCGTTCCGGATCGTCGCCGCTTGTCTGGTAGTCCACGAACAGGGTCGGACGGCCGTTCCAGGTGGTGGCGGTCGTGTGCGGGTCGGCGTCGTCCGGAAGATGAAGGGCCCGCTTGGCGAAGGACAGGTCGTTCTCGTTGGGTGCACGCGTGAGATCCTGCGCTCGGGCGTTGGTGAACACGCAAGCCAGAGCGAGGAAGAGCGCGATGAGAAGCCAGGGTCGTTTCATGATCCGCAATGGTAGCACAAGGGTCCGGAATCTCTGCTGCGCGGCAGATGTTCGCGGCAGCCGGTTGCGGAGCTTGGCGGGATCATTAGCCAGTTATGATCCACAGGTGTGGTGACCCTTCGGCGTAATGTCGTTATGGATAGCCCACTCATTCTGACGCCAATTCGGAACCATGGCAGCAAATCTTTCCATCAAGAACGTGCCGGGCGAGGTGGTACAATGCCTTCGCGAACGGGCACAGCGCCATCACAGGTCTCTCCACCGAGAGCTCATGGCCATTATCGAGGCTGCCGTTCAGGAGGATCATCATGCGACCGCGGCAGAAATTTTTGCTGAGGTACGTCGGCTGGGGCTGCATACGCCGAGCGAGGCTGCGGCATTGATCCGGGCGGATCGTGATGTCCGTTGAGATGGTCGATGCGTGCCGCGTTGCTGTTCGACTCGACGGAGCGCGTCTGATCGCCCCCTGTACTCGTACGCCTCGTTGGAGTTCTGCACCACGCGCTCTTGAATTCAACGGGCCGTCCATAGATGGATTCCCGCTTTCGCGGGAATGACGGGAGGGGTGCGGGAAGGACGAGGCGCCTGCGGGTGTTAGTTGCGGAAAAATACCCTAATCCCGGAACGTGCCGCGATCGGTGCCGCGATACAGCACAGCGGCCTGGCGCCCGGTGACCGCGGCGTGCAGCGCGACCGCATCCGGCGCGAGATCGGCGGTGGGCGACGATTCCAGGTCGAAATGTCCGTACCGGTCCACACCACGCACCAGCGTCGCGCTGCCACGCTCGCCGGCGATTTGTTGCACATGGGTAGGAATGTAACGAATTGCGTAGCCGATGCGCCGATCGGTCGAGCGGTTCGGCGCTGAGCCGTGGAACAGCATGACGTGATGCATGGAGGCCTGGCCGGGTTGCAGCTCCACATAGACGGCCTGGGATTCGTCCACCTCCACCGCGATCTCCTGGCCGCGGGTGAGCAGGTTGGCCTCGGAAAAAGTGTCCTGGTGCGTCACCTGCGTGTGCTGCGTGCCGGGGATGAACGCCATGCAGCCGTTCACCCGATTGGCTGGCGTGAAGGCCAGCCACACCGTGGTCACGTCCGGCGAGCTCAGGCCCCAATACGTGGCGTCCTGATGCCAGGAGACGAAGGCGGTGTTGTCCGGCTCCTTGATGAAGAAGCTGCTGCTCCAGCACAGCAGGTCCGGGCCAAGCACGCTTTCCGCCGCATCGACGATGCGGGGATGGCGGACCAGTTCGTTCAGCCACGGAAACAGCAGGTGCGATTTGTGGCGCATATGGCCCTTGAGCGGGCCGCCGGTGCGGTGTTCGTGCGCTTCCAGGCGGGCGCGGCAATCGGCTGCCTCCGCCGGGGTGAGAATGTCGAGCGGGAAGCAGTATCCGTCGCGTTCATACTGGGCGATGGCAGTGCGAGACAGCATCGGTGCCTCCGGGCATTTCCGGCCGCATGATAGGATCATCGGGGTGATTGGGAAATGCCAGGAGGCGTGACATGGCGTCAGTGCGGGTCAGCGGCACGGAGGGGTATGCCGAGGAAGCCGATGAGCTGGTAAAGCGATATGAGGGCGTAAGTTTCGCCGACAACCATCGGTCGATCCTGCACCTGATCCCACCGCCCCCATGCCAGGTGCTGGATATCGGGGCGGGAACCGGACGCGATGCAGCGGGATTGGCGGCGCTGGGGCACCGGGTTGTCGCTGTCGAGCCGACCGCCGAATTGCGCACTCGCGCGATGCGCCTGCACCCGTCGCCACTCATAGAATGGATCGATGACAGCTTGCCGGATCTGTCCGTCCTAACCGGGCGGGGCGACAGGTTCGACGTGATCATGCTCACGGCGGTCTGGATGCATCTGGACGCTGCGCAGCGCCGGCGCGCCATGCCACGCGTGGCGGCGCTGCTGGCGGTCCCCGGTGTGATGATGATGTCGGTCCGCCATGGGCCGGTTCCACCGGGACGACGCATGTTCGAGGTCGCCGCCGACGAAACGATCTCGCTTGCACAAGCAGCCGGATTGCGGGTTGTGGTGAACCGTCCAGGGCAGCCAGATCGTCTCGGGCGAGACGGCGTCACCTGGACACGTCTCGCGTTCGGGCAGCCATGAGGCAATCGGCGGCGACGCACTTGCCGGCAGGCAGCGCGGCGGGTGAAGCTGCCCGCAACGGGAGGAATCATCATGGAACGTCGGAACCTGATTGCCGGAAGCGGTGTGGCGGGATTTGCGTTGGCGGCGGCGGCAATGCCTGGCGCCGCGCAGGCACAGACGCCGGGGATTACCACGCTCGATCGCATTCAACGGGACAGGAAGGTGCGGATCACCGCCGAGGTCGATTCGCCGCCGTTCGGGATCATCGACAGCAACGGCCAGCCGGACGGCAGCGAGATTGCCACGGCGCGGCAGCTTGCCAAGGATCTCGGTGTCGAGCTGGATCTGGTGCAGGTCAGCGCCACGCAACGCATTCCGGCACTGCTGGCCGGACGGGCGGATATCGCGGTCTCGTCGCTGTCGATCACCACCGATCGCGCCAAGACCGTGGCGTTCTGCGCCCCGCATGGCGCGCTGTCGATCGTGGTCTGCGGGCCGAAGAAGACGGCGATCAGCAGCGCCGCCGACATGACGGGCAAGCGCATTGCACTGACCCGCGCGACGCTGGAGGAAGCAACCGTGCCCAAGGCGGCGCCGAAGGGCACCCAATTCGTGTATTTCGACGATATCGGCCCCACCATCCAGGCGCTGCTGTCCGGTCAGGTGGATGCCGCCGGCATGTCGGCGTTCGCCGCGAAGTCGGTGGCGGACCGCAACCCGGATGCGGGCATCGAGGTGAAGTTCACGGTCACTACCGCCTATTATGGCGCGGCCGTGCGGCAGGCTGATGAATCGCTGCGTCATTGGGTAGATACCTGGGTGTTCGTCAACAGCCGCAACGGGGTGCTGGGCGGCATCTACGAGAAATACACCGGGCTCAAGCTGCCGCCGCTGCCGACGATCTGACGAGCGCCCCGCATGGGCTACGTGTTCCAGTTCGGGGTGGTGTGGGACCACCTGCCGGAGCTGCTGGACGGTGCCTGGCTGACGCTGCGCTTGTCGGTGAGCGCGTTCGTGCTCGGGCTGCTGCTGGCGGTGCTGCTTGCCTATGCGCGCGCGTACGGGCCGCCGGCAGTGCGCGGGCCGGTGGTGGTCTATATCGAGTTCATGCGCAACACGCCGCTGCTGGTACAGTTGTTCGTGCTGTATTTCTCCTTGCCGGCGATCGGCGTGCGCCTGGATGCCAACGGGGCGGCGCTGCTGGGGCTGGCGCTGAATTTCGCCGGAGATGGGGCGGAGATTCTGCGCGGTGGCATGTTGGCCGTGGCGCATGGACAGATCGAGGCGGCGACGGCGCTGGGACTGCGACGCTGGCGGGTGTTCCGCCAC
>DATDIC010000316.1:0-2465 GCA_036521275.1 Acetobacteraceae bacterium | reverse complement strand
ATCAGCCGCTCCGACAGCCGTCGGATGACCGCTGACAATCCCTGCGATCCGTACGACTCCATGTATTCCGACCAGCCGACCAGCCCCTCGTCGGTGCTGATCTTCAGGAAGGAAAAATCCCGCCATCCGGCATTGCAATGCAGGTCCTCGACGCTGGTGATGCGCATCCGCCCCTCCCGACACCGGCCGGGCAATGCTAAGCGGGATGTTTCGCAGTTCCGAGTCTCTGACCATGCAGCGCGCCTCTCGTCTGATCATGCTTACCCTGTGCGTCGCCCTACTGCCCGCCCCAGCCGCCTTCGCCCGCACGGTGCTCGCCGCAGTGCCGATCTCGCGCACGGACCTGCCCTGGTGGCGCCACCGTCACGAGGAAAAACTGGCGGAGCTGCACCGCGGCCCGGTTGACCTGATCTTCCTCGGTGATTCGATCACCCAGGACTGGGAACGCCGCGGGCCACCGCCCTGGGCAGATTTCGCCCCGGTCTGGCAGCGCTTCTATGGCGACCGCCACGCCGTCAATCTCGGTTTCGTCGGCGACACCACCGCCAGCCTGTTATGGCGCATCGACAACGGCGAAATCGCCGGCATTTCCCCGAAAGTCGCCGTGGTCCTGATCGGCGCCAACAACATGGGCCGGCCGCATTGGTCGGCCGCCGACACCGTCACCGGCATCGACGCCATCATCGCGCGCCTGCGCCAGCGCCTGCCGAACACGAAGATCCTCCTGCTCGGCGTGCTTCCCAGCGACCGCTCCGCCTGGATCACCGACACCACCCAGGAGATCAACCGCATGCTGGCGGCGAAATACGGCGAAACCCGTGTGCCGGGCGTGACCTTTCTCGATCTCACGCCGATCTTCGTGCGCGATGGCCGCCTGAACCGCGATCTGTTCCTCGATCCGAAGCAGGATCCGCCCGCTCCTCCGCTGCATCCGGATGCCGCCGCGCAGGAGAAGATGGCCGCCGCGATCGAACCCACGCTCGCGGCGATGATGGGCGATCGCAACCATCTCAAATAGGCTGCTGCCCCCGGCTGGACGAGTAACGAACCGGCGCGATAGCGTCGGTTCCGGAACAGGACCGAAAACCGGGAGACACGTCATGCGAGCGATTATTCCACACCGCATTGAGGGTGACCCATCTCCGTCATGCCGGCGAAAGCGGCCATCCGTCTCGCGGCCTCGCACCTGGATGGATCTAGAGTGGTCACCCGCGCGGGTTGGCATTGCATCGGCCGCCGCTGCCATCCTGTTGCTGGCCGGCGTATCCGCACACGCCGCCGGCACCTTGCGGATCGGCATGCAGGACGATCCCGACGCACTCGACCCCGCCCTCGGCGGCACCTTCGCCGGACGCATCGTGTTCGCCAGCCTGTGCGACAAGCTGGTCGATCTCAGCGGCAATCTCGATTTCGTTCCGCAGCTTGCCACCGCCTGGTCGTGGTCCCCCGACTCGCGCGCGCTCACGCTCACGCTGCGCCAGGGCGTGCAGTTCCAGGACGGCGAGCCGTTCGACGCCGATGCCGTGAAGGCGAACCTGGAACGCTATCGCAGCGCCCCCTACAGCGTGCGCAAATCGGAGCTGAAGCCGGTCACCGCCGTGGAAGTGGTCGATCCGCACACCGTGCGGCTCGTGCTGTCACAGCCCTATGCCCCATTGATCGCCGTGCTGTCCGACCGCGCCGGCATGATGGCGGCGCCGAAGGTGCTCGCCCAACTGGGCAAGAATTTCTCCACCCATCCGGTCTGTGCCGGTCCGTTCAGCTTCGTGGAACGCGTCCCGCTCGACCACATCACGCTGCAACGCTTTCCCGGCTACTGGAACGCCGGCGCCATCCATGTCGATCGCATCGAGTTCCATCCGATCGCGGATTCCAGTGTCCGGCTGGTCGATCTGCAGGCCGGCCAGCTCGACATGATCGAGGAAATGGCACCGACCGACGCGCTGAAGGTTCAGCAGAACAAGCAGTTGCAATTGGCGAAGGTCACCGCCCTCGGCTACGAGGCGATGATGATCAACCTGGCCAACGGCGCCGGCGCCAACACGCCGCTGGCGCACGATGTCCGGGTGCGCGCCGCGCTGGAAGCCTCGATCGATCGCAACGTCATCAATCAGGTCGCCGCCTCCGGCCTGTTCGTGCCCGACAACCAGTCGGAGCTTCCCACCAGCCGTTACTTCAACAACGATCTGCCGGTACCCCCGCGTGACGTCGCGAAGGCCAAGGCGCTGCTGCAACAGGCCGGCGTCCAGCACCTGACCATCGGGTTGCGCGTGCTGAACACGCCGCTCGACCAGCAGATCGGCGAGATCATACAATCAATGGCCGCCGAAGCCGGCATCACCGTCAACGTCCAGGCCGGCGAGACCAACGCCAACATCGCCGCCTATCTGCATGGAGATTTCCAGGCCGGCATGGTGATCTGGAGCGGACGCTCCGATCCCGATTTCAATATCACCCAGTTCCTG
>DATDIC010000315.1:0-2266 GCA_036521275.1 Acetobacteraceae bacterium | reverse complement strand
GCCGCCGGCGATGCGTGGTCGAAGCGCAGCGCCGCCGACGAATGGGACGACGCATCGCTGCGCGCCGGCACCGACCGTTTCGCTTCCGCGCTGCGCCGGATTGGGGTCGCGCCGCGCTTCGTTTCCGACGCGCAGGTTGCGGGTGGCGCGCTGCACGGGCTGCGCGCGCTGATCCTGCCTGACGTCCTGGCGCTCTCCCCCGAGGCCGCGGCGGCGATCCGGGGCTTTGCGGCGCAAGGCGGGCTGGTGATCGCCGAGGGCGAGACGGGCCGTTTCGATGCGCACGGACGCCGCCTGCTCACCTCGCCGGTCGCCGGGCTGCCTTCACATCGCCTCGCGGCAGCCGACGTGACGCCCGACCGGCTGCGCAGCCTGCTTGCCGATGCCGGCGTGCGACCGGCGTTTCGGCTGCTCGGGCCGGACGGCCGCACGGCGAGCGACGTTGATGCCTATGCGCGCGCCGATGGCGGCCAGCTGATCCTGGCGTTGCAAAGCGCGCATGATGGCGGCGCCGTGGTATTGGCGCTGCCGCATCCGCGCATGATTACGGACCTGCTCGCCAGCAAAAAGCTGGGCCGCACGGATCGACTGTCGGTCGCGCTCGATCCCGCCGTGCCGACGCTGCTCGCGGTCGGTCAGCCCCAGAACTGAGCGTGCTGCACCCTCCCAGCTTGTTTCTGGGAAGACCCGCTCAGCCACCCTTCACGCCACCCGCAGTCAGACCCGCCACGATCTGCTTCTGCGCCAGCAGGGTCAGCAGCAGCACCGGCGCCGTCACCACCAGGGCGGCGGCGGCCAGCGGACCCCAACTCACCTGCTCGAAAGTCAGCACGTTGTAGACGGCGACCGGCAGCGTGCGCGTCTGACGCCCCGCCAGCACGATGCCGAAGATGAAGTTGTTCCAGCTGAAGATGAACGCCAGGATCGTGGCCACCGTGATCCCTGGCCGGGCCAGCGGCAGCGCCACGTGACGGAACGCCTGCCAGATCGTTGCACCATCGACCAGTGCCGCCTCCTCCAACTCGCCCGGCAGGCCTTCGAAAAAGCCGATCATCACCCACACGACGATGGGCACGGTGATGACGAGATGGGTGATGACGATCGGCGTCAGCGTGCCGACCAGGCCGAACCACTGAAACAGCAGGAACAGCGGAATCAGATAGGAAAGGCCGGGCGTCATGCGCGCGATCAGGATCAGCACGGCCGCCCGCGTCGCCTTTGTCTTGGCGACGCCGTAGCCCGCCGGCACGCCTACTAGCAGCGCCAGCGCCGTGGCGCCGAACGAGACGATGCAGGAGTTGATCGTGTAGCGCAGGAAGTTGTTCTCGGCGAACACCTTCACGAAATTGGCGATCGTGGGCGGGGCGGGGATGAACACCGGCGGGAAGGCCATGTTGTCCACCTCGTTCTTCAACGACAGGGACAACATCCACAGGAAGACGAACAGCGCCGGAGAGATCAGCACCAGAACCGAGAAGTAGAGCCCGGCCCGCGCCGCGATCCGGCGCAGCCGGTATCGCCTTACTGCCATTGCGCCCTCCGGCGCAGATACAGCAGCACCAGGCTGATCGCGACGATCAGCAGGAAGAACACCAGTACCACGGCGGAGGCATAGCCGAGGTGGTAGTAGGAAAACGCCTGCTGATAGAGGAAGATGTTCATCGTCGTGCTGGCGGTCCCCGGGCCGCCCTGGGTGATGACGTAGATCACGTCGAAGGATTTCAGCGCATCGATGGTTCGGATCACCAGCGCCACGATAATGAACGGCCACAGCAGCGGCAGTGTGACGTGGCGGAAACTCTGCCAAGGGCTGGCCCCGTCGATCAGTGCCGCCTCATAGGGATCGGTGGGCAGGCTGGCCAGCCCGCCCAGGACGATCAGCATCACCAGCGGCGTCCATTGCCAGGTCTCGACCATCGCCAGCGTCGGGATCACCGTGTCAACGCTGTAGGTCCAGGTGGACGGCGGCAGGCCGAGCGTGGTCAGGATGTAGTTCAGCACGCCGAGCTGCGGATGGAACATCATCGACCAGACCAGCGCGATGGCAACCGGTGTTGCCATCATCGGCAGGATGAAGATGGTCCGTGCGATGCCGCGGAGGCGAAACCGGCGATGGAAGCAGACCGCGGCGGCAACGCCCAGGACCAATGGCGCCGCCACCGCCAGCACGGTGAAATACAGCGTGCGCAGCACCGCCCAGCCGAAATCGGCGTCGTGGATCAACTGCCGGAAGTTGGCGACCCCCACCCAGCTCGCCCCCGCTCCC
>DATDIC010000314.1:0-6005 GCA_036521275.1 Acetobacteraceae bacterium | reverse complement strand
CATGCATCATGATGTTGCAATCTCTCAGGATCAAATTGCCCGATATGACGGCCCGACCATCGTGTTCCACTGGTTGACGGCGGCGCTCGTGGGAACGCTCTGGGTAATCGGACAAACAGTGAATTTCCCCGCTCGAGCATGGCGCGTCGATTACCGATCTGTCCATATTGTGCTTGGCGCGATGTTGATCTGTGTCCTTGCCGCCCGGCTTGTCTGGCGCCTGTCGGGAGGACTCGCTGTGCCGCCCGACCGACACCGGTTGCTCGCGGCCGGCGCAAAGGCGATTCACTGGACATTGTATCTGCTGCTGACTGTCACGCTCGGATTGGGCGTGACCTATGCGTGGGCGCGCGGCGACAGTATTTTCAATCTGTTCCGTATCCCAAGCTTTGCCCCGGGAAACCGCACCCTGATCAGCCAGATCGGCGGTTGGCACGCGTTGGCCGCCAACGCGGTGCTGATCCTCGCCGGACTGCATGCGATCGCCGCACTGTCCCACCATTACGTGCTGCGGGACGAGGTTCTGGCGCGCATGGCACCGATTTTTCGGCGCCGCTCGCAACGACCATCGGCTTGATGCGGTCGTCAATCAACCTCTACGCGCGCGCGTCCGCGCGCTGCCCGCGCAGCAAGGCCCCGGGATTGCGCGTGATGCGCCGTACCACCGCGATCGCGCCGATCGCCAGCGTCGCGATCAGTACCCAATGCGCTGGCCGCAGCCCGTAGCGTAGCGTCTCGCTGGCACCCAGCACCCGCCACGGATTGATATGGGTCGCCACCGCGTACCAGGCGAATTCCACGCCGCCCGCGAGCAGCGCGGCGACGATCGCCAGCACCGGATAGATCACCACATGTCGCCGCCATCCCACCGGCAGCAGGCGCCACAGCATCATCCACAGGAACAGTCCCGCAAACACCACCGGCTCGCTGACATTGGCCTTCGACTGGATGAAATAATGCAGCAGCGCCAGCACGCCGATCACGTACACGCACCGGTGCAGCCGCTTCCAGCCGCGCCCCAGGCGCCGCATCATCGCGTCGGTGGATGTTATCGCCAGCGCCGTCAGCCCCAACAGCGCGACGAACCCGATGGTCAGGTAGAATCGCAGGGCAATTTCCGACGCAACCGTCAGTAAGCGGAAATTCTCGTCCACCACGTACAGCGAAAAATGCGACACGGCGTATGCGCACGCCGTCACCCCGACCATCCGCCGCACCAGCAGGATTTTCGGCCAGTCCAGCACGGTCGCCGCCGGGGTGATCGCCAACGCGATCAGGATGAACCGCACCGTCCACAGCCCGATCCATTGCAGCGCCGTGTGCACCGGCCGCGCGCTGAACGCATCGGTCGCCAGCCAAAACGCCACCACCGCGCCCGGCGCGATGCAACCTGCCAGCGTAACGGCCTTCAACCAGGAAAACCGCCCCTGCCGATCGCGCCACGGTACCAGGACGCGACGCCGCGCCCGTTGTCTTCGTTCCATCCGCCGCACATCCCGTGCCAGTGCTATGATAGTCCCGCCTCGGCCGTACCACGCCTGCACACGACGCGCGCCAGCAGAGCCGCAGGCCCATGGAAGAAATCAGGGGCCAGGTCGTCTCCCGATCAAGGCATGATATTCATGACCCAAAGACATCGGACAGCCGCAAACATTCCTGGCAACCTCTGCCAGCAGATCACCCCGGAGGCAAACCATGAATCTCGGCCGTCGCGACCTCGGACGTGCCTCGATGCTCGCGGTCACCATCGCCGGCCTCGCTGCCACCGCGCATGCCGATCCCAGCACCGCCCCGAACGTCGTGGTCTATTGCGACAAGTCGCTGCGCGACGCCGTCCGGCGAACCGGAGAGCTGTTCACCGCGCGCACCCGGGCGCCGATGAACCTCTTCTCCGCCGCGCCAACCCTCATGCTCGCCCAGATCGAGCGCATCACCCAGAACGACGTGCTGATCACCCAGTCCGCCGCGATGGATCAGGCCGCGCGGCGCGGCTTGATCCACCCCGACACGCGTATCCCGCTCGGCCGGGACAGGCTGGTGTTCGCCACCCTGGAAGGCGGCACGCAACGATTATCCGACCCGCTGCACCTGCTTCACCGGATCGGCACCGGCCCGCTCGCGGTGCCGGACCCGACAACCGGCACCACCATCGACAGCGCCGCGGTGCTGGCCGCTCTCGGGCTGACGCCGCCGTTCCCGTTTAAGCTGGCCGGCGCGATCGACACCGAGGAAGTCGCATTTCTGCTGCGCACCCGCGCCGCACCCATCGGCCTGCTCTACCGGACCGAGGCACAGCCAGGCTCCGGCCTGTCCATCCTGGCCGAATTGCCCGACCAGGCCGTCACCTACAGCGCGGCCATCAGCGTGGTCACCCGCAGCCGCAATGCACAGAACTTCATGGAATTCCTGCGCGACCCGGAAGCCGCCGCGCAACTGCACGCCTCCGGGCTGGAGCCGATGGCATGAACGCACCCGATCTTGTTGCCGACCACCGCCCGCCGCTCGCCATCGAGCGCGATGAGATCCGCCATTCGCTGATCCTGCGCATCGCGCACTGGCTGCTCGCCATCGCCGTGCTGATACTCATCGGCAGCGGCTGGCGCATCTACAACGCCTCGCCGATCTTCCCGTTCCGCTTTCCGGAATGGGCAACGCTGGGTGGCAACGTCGATGTCGCCCTCGCGCGCCACAACGATCCCGGCGTCGCCACCGCCATCGCCTGGCATCTGGCGGCCATCTGGCTGTTCTTCGCCGCGGTCCTCCTGCTCACCTTCTACGGCCTGTTCTCCGGCCATTTTCGGCGCGACTGGCTGCCCCTGACGCCGCGTTCCTTCCTCCGCGATTTCATCGCCGCCGCCCGCTTCCGCCTGGCGCATTCGCTGGGCACCTACAACGCCGTCCAGAAGGCGTTCTACTGGGGCGTGCTGTTCGCCCTCGTCATGATGCTGCTGTCCGGACTGGCGATCTGGAAGCCGGTGCAGCTTGCGCCGCTGACCGCGCTGTTCGGCGGTTTCCAGGGCGCGCGGCTGGTGCATTTCATCTTCATGTCGGCGCTCGCGCTGTTTGTCGTCGTGCATCTGGCATTGGTCGCGCTGGTGCCGAAGACCTTGCTGGCGATGCTGGTGGGTCACGCCTCTGCGCCCATTCATCACGGAGACCACGAATGATCCGCCTGGAACGCCGCGGCCTCGTGCGCAACGGGCTCAGCCTGGGCGCATTGACCCTGCTGACCGGTTGCGATGTCAGCGACAGCGATCCGGTGCAGTCCCTCCTCGCCGCCTTTTCCCGCTGGAACGACAAGGTGCAGGCGGCGTTGTTCAGTCCCACGCGGCTGGCCCCAACATTCCCCGAACGGCTGGCAGTCAAGGATTTCCGCTACAACGCGTGGTACTCGCCGACCCAGGCGCCACGCCTTGATGCCGCCACATACCGTTTGCAACTTGCCGGCCTGATTGCCGACAAGCGGCCCTGGACGGTGGAGCAGCTTCATGCGCTGCCGCAGGAATCCCAGATCACGCGCCACGTCTGCGTGGAGGGATGGAGCATGATCGGCAAATGGACCGGAACGCCATTGCGCATGTTCCTGGAACGGATCGGTGCGGATACCACCGCAAAGTACGTCGGGTTCGAATGCGCGGACGGCTATTACGAGGGGATGGATATGCCCAGTGCATTGCACCCGCAGACCATGATGGCGTTCAGGCTCGCCGACGAAATCCTGCCGACCGCCCATGGCTACCCGTTCAAAATCCGCATCCCCACCAAGCTGGGCTTCAAGAACCCGAAATTCGTCACAACGTTATACGTGACCAACCAGCAGCCACACGGGTTCTGGACTGATCGCGGATACAACTGGTTCAGCGGGAGCTGACGGGTGCGGAATGTCGGACGCAAGGGCATCGCGGCCATCGCCGTGATGGCGAAAGCACCGCGGCCCGGCCGCGCCAAGACACGCCTGGTGCCCCCGCTGGACGCCAAGAGTGCCGCGGCCTTGAGCGCCGCCTTCCTGCGCGACACCACCGAGAATATCGCGCTCGCCGCGCAGCGCGCGCCCGTCGCCGGCGCGATCGCCTATGCACCGGCCGGATCCGAGGCGCTGTTCGACGGCGTGCTGGCATCCGGAACCAGCCTGGTGCTCGCCGACGGAACGCTTGCCGTGAAGCCGCGTGTCAACGGCTTCGGCCGATCGCTGCTGCACGCGGCGCAATCGCTGTTCGCCTCAGGCTACGGCTCGGTCTGCCTGCTCAACTCCGACAGCCCGACGCTGCCGACCGATTATCTGTGCCGTGCCGCTGCCGCCTGCGCGGCGACCCCCGAATGCATCGTGCTCGGCCCCGCAGAGGACGGCGGCTACTACCTCCTGGGCATGACAGCGCCGCACGCGGCACTGTTCGAAGATATTGCCTGGAGCACCGATCAGGTCGCCGAGCAGACGCGCGACCGCGCGCGCGCGGCGGGGCTGAACATCATCGAACTGCCGTCATGGTACGATGTGGACGATCGCGATTCGCTTGACCGGCTGTGCCGGGAATTGCGTTCCCCGCCACCTGGCGCTTTCCACGCACCCGCCACCGCCGCGTGTCTCGCGCAACTGGATGTCGCGCGGATCGCAGCGGAGTGGTGATGGCGCCATCACCGGACGCATCTCTGCCGGGGTTGTGCGAAGCGAAGATTGCGGAACAAACCCTGCCCCGGTCCGATACCGGACTGTTGAAACTGTCCTGCCTCGGGGTCGCCCTGATCGTGCTGACCGCGGCAGGGCTGCCGCTGCACGTACCTGGCGCGATCACATTGCCGTCACCGCGCGCCACCCTGTTGTTCGTCGCCCTGATGGGCGTCGCGGCATTGATCTATTTCGCCGCGGTGGTGCTGGTGCTGCGGGTCCGGCTGCGGCGCAGCGCGACGTGGCTCGTGCTCGGCATCGCGGTGGTGCTGCGCGTCATCCCGCTGCCGACGCCGCCATTCCTGTCCAGCGACGTCTTCCGCTACGTCTGGGACGGCAAGGTCCAGAACGCCGGCATCAACCCGTACCGCTACCTGCCGGCCGACCCCGCCCTGGCGGCGCTGCGCGACAGTGCGATCTACCCGCACGTCAACCGCGCCACTTATGCGCGAACCATCTATCCGCCGATGGCGCAGCTCATCTTCCGCGCCGTGGCGGCGATCAGCCCGACGATCCTCGCGATGAAGCTGGCCGCCGTCGCGTTCGAGCTGCTGGCGATGGGCTGCATCATCGCCGTGCTGGCCGCCGCCGGCCTGCCGACCGAGCGCGTGCTGATCTACGCCTGGAACCCGCTTGCCGTGTGGGCCTTTGCCGGCAACGGCCATGTCGACGCGTTCGCCGTCGGCCTGATCGCCGCCGCGCTGCTGGCACAGTCGCGCCGGCACAACACGCTGACCGGCGCACTGCTGGGCGCCGCCATCCTGGTGAAATTCCTCCCCGCGGCGATGGCACCGGCGCTGTGGCGGCGCCGCGACTGGCGGATGCCGGCGGCCTGCGCTGCCACCATTCTGCTGCTCTACGCCTGCTACATCGGGGTCGGCCGCGACGTGCTGGGCTTCCTTCCCGGCTACGCGTCGGAGGAAGGCCTGAACCAGGGCACCGGCCTGTGGCTGCTGGCAGGACTCGGCGATGTCCTGCCGCTCCCGGCCATCGCTTCGAAGCTTTACCTCGTGATCGGTGCCGGCGTGCTGGTGGCCGCCGCGGCGTGGGTGGCATTCGGCTCGCGCCCGCAGCCCGATCCGCATCGCGATATCGTGCGCGTGGCCGGCAACGCCGCCATGCTCGCCGCCGCGACGCTCATCGTGCTCAGCCCGCATTACGCGTGGTATTATGCCTGGCTCGCATTGCCCTGCTGCATCTGCCCACTGCGCAGCGTGATCTATCTGTCCGCCGCCGCGTTGCTGCTCTACCTCGATCCGCTGGACGAGCATTTTTTCTGGCCGAGCCTGGTCTTCGTACCCTGCATCGCCCTCGCCGTGATCGACTGGCGCCGGCCACTCGC
>DATDIC010000313.1:0-3019 GCA_036521275.1 Acetobacteraceae bacterium | reverse complement strand
ACGACAGCTTGCATCACGCCCGCTCAACAGCTCGCTCAACACCGGCATCGCCGAACGAACAAATCACGAAAACTGTCACCCATGTGCCCGGTCCAAACTGTTACCCATGTGGCCGCTTGAAGAGGGCAGCGCCCCGCGCTTGCCTTCGGTCACATGCGCAGCACGCGCCGCATCACGCTCAGGGCTTCTTCGACCTGCCCGGCATCGACATCCAGGTGCAGGCAGGCGCGCCCACGATGCGAACCGGAGGTGGACACCAATACGCCCTCCGGCCGCAACCGAGCGGCAAACTCCGCGGCGGTCAGGCCCGTGCCGCTGGTATCGAAGAATATCAGATTGGTTTCGGGCAGTTCGACCGTGATGCCGGGAAGCTGTGCCATCCCGCGCGCCAGCGCGCGCGCATGAGCGTGGTCGTCGGCCAGCCGCTCGACATTGTGGTCCAGCGCATACAGGCACGCAGCGGCGCAGACGCCACCCTGCCGCATTGCCCCGCCCAGCCGCTGCTTCCACCGCCACGCATCGCCGATGAACTCCCGCGAGCCGCCCAGCACCGCCCCCAGCGGTGCGCCGAGGCCCTTGCTGAAATCCAGCCACACGCTGTCATAGCCTTCGGTCAGATCCGCCGCCGGCACGCCCAGCGCAACCGCCGCGTTCAGCAGGCGGGCGCCATCCATGTGCGTCGCCATGCCATGTTCATGCGCGCAATCGGCAACCGCACGAAGCTGCGCCGCCGGCCAGCATGATCCCCCGCCTCGGTTGGCGGTCTGTTCCACCTCCACCAATCGCTGCGGCGGCGAATAGCGACTCGGATGCCGGATCGCCGCCTCCAGTGTCTCGACGGTGAACTGCCCGCGCTCGCCGGTCAGCCCGTTCACCATCACGCCGGCAATCGCGCTTTGTGCGCCGCCCTCGCTGGACAGGATATGCGCCGATTCGTGTGCCAGCACCTCGTCCCCGGCCCGGCAATGGGTGGCCAGCGCCACTTGGTTGCACATGGTGCCAGATGGCAGGAACATCGCCGCTTCCGTGCCCAGCAACTCCGCCACCCGGTCGCACAGCGCCCAGACGGTCGGGTCGGACCCCGCCTGCTCGTCGCCGACCTCCGCGGACGCCATCGCGTCCTTCATGCCGCGCGACGGCTTCGTCTGCGTATCGGACGAAAGATTGACCCGCACGGGGATGGAGAAATCGAACCGCTGTGGCTCGTACGTCATCGGCATACTCCGGCTGCGCAAACGCGCGCCGTGGTAGCATCAAACCGGCGCGGCCCAAAACGCCCGCCCGACGTCGCCGATGATCAATTCCGGTCAGCCGATCGCCCGGCCGCCGGAACCGTTCGCGCCTCGTACCCCTTCCACCGATAGATCGCGGCCGATCCGGCCCATACCAGCACGAACATGGCAATCGCCAGGAACCCGAGCGTCCCCATCTGCTCGTTCAGCCCGGCCACCAGCGGCCATATGCCGCCCTCCAGCCGAAGCTGTCCGGCAATCAGCCCGAGCACCTCCACCCCGCCGATCACCAGCGCCACCGCAACCGACGCCGCCGTGATCGTCAAATTGTACCAAAGCCGGCGAAGCGGGCGCTCGAACGCCCAGGAATAGGCGCCGAGCATCAGCACGCCGTCCAGCGTATCGACGAAGCTCATTCCGGCGGTGAACAAGGCCGGAAACACCAGGACATGCCACGGCGACAGGCCCTGCGCCGCCTGCGTCCCCGCAATGCCCAGCAAGCCGACTTCCGTCGCGGTATCGAAGCCCAGCCCGAACAGGAACCCGACCGGATACATGTGCCAGCTTCGGTTCACCGAGCGGAACAGCGGCCGCAGCAGGCGGGCAAGCACTCCGCCGCCGCGCAGCAGCGTATCCAGCGCGGCATCGTCCACCCGGCCGCCCCGTGCGACCTGACGGAACCCGCGCCACACACCACGCAGGATCATCAGGTTCGCCAGTGCCATCAACAGCAGGAACCCAGCCGACACGATCGTGCTGATCAGGCCGCCGATCGCCTGGATGCCTTGCATCCGGCCTTGCATCGCACCGGCAGCGGCAACGATCGCGATCGACGCCAGCACCACCACGGTCGAATGCCCCAGCGAGAAAAAGAACCCGACGCCGATCGGCCGCTTGCCGTCCTGCATCAGCTTGCGCACGACGTTATCGATGGCGGCGATGTGGTCCGCATCGACCGCATGGCGCAGCCCGAACACCCACGCGAGCAGCGCCAGGCCGAGCAGCGCCGGTCGCGTCGAAAACGCCGCCCACGCCCACACCCAGGCGACGGCATTCGCCGCGATCAGCGCCACGCCCAGCAGGCGCAGCTTCGATTGATGCTTCATGCCGCTGCCGCGACCGCCCCGGCCTGCCGCGCGATCAGCCAGCGATGCCAGTCCTGCATTCCCTCCCCGCTCTCCGCCGACACGCGCAGGATCTCGACCCGCGGGTTGACATCCCGCGCGGCGGCAATACAGCGCGCCATGTCGAAATGCACATGCGGCAGCAGCTCGCCGACCCGGAACATGTGCGGATATTTCAGCGGCTTGTCGTCCGAGCCGCAATCGCATGTCGTGCACATCAGACGATCTCCATCTCTTTCACCCGCAACTCCTCTCCCGCAACAAGCCTGAGAGAACCGCCGCAATCGCACCGCCCACGCGGCATCGTCAGCGCCACCGTTCGCCCGCACGCATCACACGCCCCACGACCCGGCGTTTCAAGCGGATCGAGGCCCAGGATCTCGCACGCCCGACGCACGGTTTCGCTGATCGGGATATCCCGCTCGCGGATTCGCACACCGACCTTGGAGCTGAGAGCGAACTCGTTCACCACCGTGGCGATCCCGCCGCGCGTCGCATCAGCCTGCTGCCGAACTATCTCCCAGCACCGCCAACCGCGCCCCTCCAACCATCATCGGCTCATCAAGCCCATACAGCGCGTCGAGTATTTCAACCTGCAACGACCCCGGTCCGCGCGCGCGTTCCGCAGCCACCTCGCCAGCCACACCGAGGATCGCCAGCGCG
>DATDIC010000312.1:0-2660 GCA_036521275.1 Acetobacteraceae bacterium | reverse complement strand
CGCGTGCCGGGTGCAGGATGGCGGGTTCGAGGGGGCGCACAACGGCCTGATCACGTGGCGGCATCTGCTGCAGCAGACGTCGGAATGGGAAGGCGAGCTGTTCGGCAAGTCCGACGTGATCGACCGCTACCGCACCCTTGCCGGCGAAGGACGTGGCGCGCGGAAGGGACAGCAGCGCCCGCTGCAATTGCCGGGCAGCTTCTGGGAATACAACGATGTCCGCGTGAACCGGCTGAGCCTTGCGCTGTTGCGGCTGTTCCGCCGCCCGCTGCCGGAGGTGTTCGCCGAACGCATCATGCGCCCGATCGGGGGTTCATCGGACTGGGCTTGGCACGGCTATGCGACGTCGACGGTGGAGGTCGACGGGCGGATGGTGGAATCGGTGGCTGGCGGCACGCATTGGGGCGGCGGGATCGAGATGCATGCCGAGGACCAGGCTCGCATCGGCCAGTTGATGCTGAACCGCGGGCGCTGGGGCGATGTGCGGGTCCTGCCGGATCGCTGGATCAATGAGTCTCTGGCGCCTTGCCCGATCCATCCGGGTTACGGGCTGCTGTGGTGGCTGAATGGGGACAAGAGCCGGCCATCGGCATCGCCGGAGAGCTATTTTGCGGTGGGCGCGGGTGGGAACCAGACCTGGATCGATCCGTCCAGCGGCATCGTCGCGGCGATGCGGTGGATCGATCCGGCTGCGGTGGACGGGTTCATTGCGCGGGTGATAGCCGCGCTGCAAACGGCCTGAGCCGGCGCCGGACGGGAGCGCGTGTCATGATGCAGGACTATGCCACCCTTCGTATCGAACAGCGCCAGCCGCACATTTTGCTGGTGACGCTCAACCGGCCCGATTTCGCCAATGCGATGAACACGCCGATGGGGCGCGACCTGCATGCCTGCTTCGACGCGATCAGCGCGGCGCCCGCGGCGCAGCGCTGTGTCGTGCTGACAGGGGCCGGGCCGCGCGCGTTCTGCGCCGGGGGCGACCTGAAAGAGCGCAACGGGATGACCGATCAGCAGTGGCAGGACCAGCACCTGATCTTCGAGCGGGCGATCCGCGCCGTCATCGGGTGCCCGGTGCCGATCATCGCCGCGGTCAATGGGGCGGCATTCGCCGGCGGGCTGGAGATCGCGCTGGGATGCGACTTCATCTATGCCGCCAAGCATGCGCGCTTCGCGCTGACCGAGGTGACGCTGGGCATCATGCCAGGCGCCGGCGGCACCCAGACGCTGCCGCGCGCGGTGGGAGCGCGGCGGGCGAAGGAGATCATGCTGACCGGCAGGCCGTTCTCGGTGCAGGAGGCGCATGCGTGGGGCATGGTGAACCGGGTCTGCGCGGCCGAGGAGCTGATGCCGGCGGTATTGGAGACGGCTGCGATCATTGCCGCCAACGCGCCGATTTCGACACGGCAGGTGAAGCAGGCGGTGAATTACGGGCTGAATATGGACCTGGCCAGCGGCATGATGTTCGAGGTCGAGGCATACAACCGGATGGTGCCGACCGAGGATCGCCGCGAGGGCATCCGGGCGTTCAACGAGAAGCGGAAGCCGGTCTTTCGGGGATGCTAGCCTAGCCAGACCACGGGTTGAGCAGCGGCACGCCGGTTGACGCGAAGTCGGCGAGGTTGCGCGTGGCTACAGTCATGCCATGCACGAGCGCAGTTGCCGCGATGAAAGCATCATTGATCGGCTGCGGATCAGGAACGTGCAGCCTGGAGGCGCGTCTGGCGACAGCGGTATCAACCGGCAGAATGCGACCATCAAAGGCGGATAGAACGAGGGTTTCCAGCCATTCCCTGAATACCGCCCCTTGTGGCGGATGGCGCCGTTCGGCCAGCAAGACCCCGATTTCAAGCTCGTGGATGGTGACGGTGGAGACAAACAGGTCCGCCGTGTCGAGGGTCTCGGCCCACTTGGCCACATTCGGATCGGCCCTGCCGAGCCGGATTTTACGAAGCTCGGAAACGACATTCGTGTCGAGGAGAAGCATCAGGACAGGTCCACCGGCTTTGCCCGTTCGCTGCGAGGCGGGATTTCCAGCTCGATATCCGGCGGATCGGGCAGAGCAAGCAGATCGGCGATGTTCCGGCGCTTGCCGGTGAGCCTTTGGTATTCCTCGATACTGAGCAGGACATGGGCGGGCTTGCCCCGGTCGGTGATGAACACGGGACCCTTCGAGGCAGCCTTCTTGGCCCGGCTGGTGTCCTGGTTGAACTCGCGGCTGGAGAGAGTGGTGATGGTCATGACGGTACTCCTGCCTGCGGCGGCGCGTGGCTTTGTAGATACGTTACTACAATTTGATTCCGCGTCAATGCCCCGCTGGTCGGGAATCGGCTGTGTTGTCCGATCAGTACGGCGTGCCGTCCTTGTGCGTGAAGACGAAACGGCCGTCCGGACCCAGACGTCCGTTCATATCGACATCAGGGTAGACGACTTCGTCCCCACCGCTGCGATCGCCGGCGACGAGCAGCAGCACATCAGCGGTAGAGCGGTTGACGAAGCGATGCGCGTTGCCGGTGCCAGCGGGAAAACCGGCGCACATGCCGGCATGCAGCAGCTCGGTCCCGGCATTGGTTTCCAGCTCGACTTCGCCTTGCAGCACGTAGATGAATTCGTCCTGGCGCGAATGCGCGTGCCGGCAGGACGACTGCCCGCCCGGTTCGATC
>DATDIC010000311.1:0-2410 GCA_036521275.1 Acetobacteraceae bacterium | reverse complement strand
ACCGCCTGCCGGCACGCTGGAACGTTTTGCCGCGCAGGGCATCGCTGCTTTCGATGAACCGGACCGGGCGCTGCGGGTGCTGGGCCGATTGGCGGAATTCGGTGCGGCCGACGGGCGTGCGGCGCAAGCGGAGAAACCGGCGCCGCTTGGCTTTGATTGGGCCGCGCAGGTGGCGACTGGGGCGAGCGTTATTTCGGAGGATCGCTGCCATGCGATCCTGCGCACAGCCGGTCTGCCTGTGGCGCCGGGCGAGCTGGCGATCGACGAGGCCGCCGCCCAGCGTATCGCGCGGCGTATCGGGTTGCCCGTGGTGATGAAAGGCATCGCGGCGCAGGTGACTCATCGGGCCGCGGCCGGATTGCTGGCGGTCGATCTGCGCTCCGACCAGGAGGTGGCGGAGGCGTTCCGCCGATTGCAGGCGCGCGCTGGGGCGGTCGGCGTGACGCTGGATGGTATTTACGTGCAGAAACTGGCGCGGGGCGGCGTGGAACTGCTGGTATCCACGTTCCGCGATGGATTGTTCGGCACGATGATTTCGGTGGGCAGCGGCGGCGGCATGACCGAATTGCTGGATGACGTGATCACCGCGCGCGCGCCGGTGGACACGCCGACAGCGGCAGCGATGATCCGGCGATTGCGTCTGTATGCGCACGCGCGGGACGAACAGGGGGCGCTCGATCCCGATGGGCCGGCGGAATTCGTCGCGCGGTTGTCGCGGCTTGGCGCCGGCGCGCCGTGGCCGCGCTTCACCTTCGAGGTCAACCCGATCAAATGGCGCCGCGACGGAGTGGTCGCTGTGGACGGACTTCTGGTGGTGGAACAGCCATGACGATGCTGGCTGTCGATTCGCATGCGCATGTTTTTGGGCCGGGTCATGTCTTTGCGCCGGACATTCCGTATGTTCCGCACCCATCGCAGCAGGGGACGGCGGCGGAATTTCAGGCCGTGCTTGCAGCACAGGGTTTGACGCACGGGCTGCTGGTGGCCGCGCAGCCTTATCTTTACGACAATTCCTGCATGCTGGAGGCGATCGCCGGATCTGGCGGGCGGTTCAAGGGCATCGCGCTGGTGCGGCCGGCGGCGACCGAGCACGAGTTCGCGCACCTGGCAGCGAGCGGGGTGGTGGGAATACGCTTCAATCTGAGCAGTTTCGGATTGCGCGAGTTCACCGAACCAGGTGCCGAACGGATGCTCGCGCGGGTTCGCGAAATGGGCTGGTTCCTGCAAATCCATTGCGAAGGCGACGAGCTGGTGCAGGCGATGCCGGTTCTGCGCCGCACGCGGGTGCGAGCGATGATCGATCATTTCGGGCGTCCCGATATCGCCCGGGGGCTGGCGCAGCCCGGCTTCGCGGCGTTGCTGGAACTCGGACGTAGCGGCGAGCATGTCGTAAAGCTGTCGGGTCCGTTCCGGTGCTCGCGGGAGAGCTGGCCGCACCGGGATGTCGATCCGTTCATTGCCGCGGCGATCGAGGCGTTCACGCTCGACCGGTGCGTGTGGGGGTCTGATTGGCCGTTCGTGCGGGTGGAGAGGCGAGTGGATTACGGTCCGCTGTTCGCGTGCCTGGCGCGGTGGTTGCCGGAGGAAGAGGATCGGAGGACCGTGCTGTGGGATACGCCTGCCCGGCTGTTTGGCTTTACGGCCGCATGACGAGAGGTTGGGGGGACGCAAGCGGATATTGGTGGGGGGCGGCATAGGTCAGGATAAGGAGGAGCCATGAGCGACCTGTATGAGGCCGATTTTCTGCTTTGGAGCGAGCGGCAGGCAGACTTGCTTCGCCGGATCGCCGCCGGCGAGCGCGTCAACGATCAGGTGGACTGGGAGAACGTGGTCGAGGAGATCGAGAGCGTGGGACGAAGCGAACTACGCGCCTGCACGTCACTCCTGCAAAAGGCTCTGGAACATTTGCTGAAAGTCGAGGCCTGGCCAGCCTCGCGCGAGGTGCCGACCTGGCGTTCCGAGGCTATCTCATTTCGTCAGCAGGCTGCCGATGCTTTCACGCCATCGATGCGTCAGCACATCGACATGGACCGCCTGTACCGGCGAGCACTGCGAACTCTCCCCGAGACGATCGACGGCCAGGTGAGGCTGCCACTACCCGAAACGTGCGACATGACGCTTGATCAACTCCTTGCGGAGGAGCCGTGAAAGGCGCGACGGGCACGGCGAGTGAGCGCGAGAATAGGTATGCGAGGCAAGGTCACATAATGGGGATAAGCTTCGCCGCTTGCGGGAGAGGGGCGATGGGTTCGCGAAGCATCATTTATCTTTGGACATCCCGCGGACCCTCTGATTTTATGGCTGCATATCGGCATCGCGCGATGATCGGCCACGTTTTGCGGCTGCGTCACGTCTTCAGCCCGGTGACACCGAGACCGTGGGAAGAAAGCGGGGTGGAGAAGCCATGTCT
>DATDIC010000310.1:0-4863 GCA_036521275.1 Acetobacteraceae bacterium | reverse complement strand
TGCCAGGATATGGAGTTCGTCCAGTTTCATCCGACCGGGATTTTTCCCGCCGGGTGCCTGATCACGGAGGGGGCGCGGGGCGAAGGCGGGTATCTGACCAATTCCGAGGGCGAACGGTTCATGGAGCGGTACGCGCCGACCGCGAAGGACCTGGCGTCGCGCGACGTGGTGTCGCGGTCGATGACCATCGAGATCAATGAAGGGCGCGGGTGCGGTCCGCACAAGGACTATATCATGCTGCATCTGGAGCATCTCGGCGCCGAGCTGCTGCATGAGCGGCTGCCGGGTATCTCCGACACCGCGCGGGTGTTTGCTGGGGTGGACGTGACGAAGGACCCTATCCCGGTGCTGCCCACGGTGCACTACAACATGGGTGGTATCCCGACGAACTATCACGGCGAGGTGCTGCGGCCGACGCCGGCCGATCCGGATGCGGTGGTGCCGGGGCTGATGGCGGTGGGCGAATGTGCCTGTGTTTCCGTGCACGGGGCTAATCGGCTGGGAACGAACTCGCTGCTGGATTTGGTGGTGTTCGGGCGGGCGGCGGCGCATCGGGCGGCGGAGACGGTGCGGCCGGGTGCCGGCCAGGCTCCGCTGCCGCCGCGGGCCGGAGAGGCATCACTGGAGCGGTTCGACCGCGCGCGGCATGCGTCCGGGGGAACTCGGGTGGCCGAGCTGCGGTTGAGCATGCAGCGGAACATGCAGGGGCACGCGGCGGTGTTTCGCAACAGCAAGATGCTGCGCGAGGGCGTGGCGAAGATGCAGCAAGTTTGGGACGGGATGGCCGACATGTCGGTGTCTGACCGCAGCCTGATCTGGAACAGCGACCTGATGGAGGCGCTGGAGCTGCAGAACCTGATGGGCAACGCGATGACCACGATCGCCGGGGCCGAGGCGCGGACCGAGAGCCGCGGGGCGCACGCGCATGATGATTATCCGGAGCGGGATGACGAGCACTGGATGAAGCACTCGCTGGCGTGGTGCGACGATCGGGGACAGGTGCGGCTGGATTACCGGCCGGTGAGCATGCGAACGCTGACCAACGAGGTGTCGGTGTTTCCGCCGAAGAAGCGGGTTTATTAGCGGTGCCGACAGTGGTTTCGGGCGGTCACTGCGCGGGTTCATTCGCGCAAGGTTCGGTTGGGTGGTGGATGCCCGCTTTCGCGGGCATGACGGATGGTGGGGCGGGCGTGATGAATGGTGGCGCGGGCGTGATGAATTGCCGCGCGGCCCCTGGACGAAACGCGATATCGTCATTCCCGCGAAAGCGGGAATCCATCGGGTGGTGCGCGTCCGAGGATCTCATCGTACAGATCGCGCCAGGTGGGGTTGCCGCAACGGATCAGGTCGAGCTTCCAGGCGCGCCGCCATTGCTTGATCTGCTTCTCGCGCAGGATGGCGTCCGGCATCGTGGCGTGCAGTTCGAAATAGACCAGCGTCTTGACTCCGTAGGTTTGCGTGAAGCCGGTGGTCTCGCCGGTCTTGTGTTGCCAAATGCGCCGGATGAGGTCGCTTGTTACACCGACATACAGCGTGCCGTTCGGCCTGCTGGCCAGGATGTACACGCAGGGAGTCCGCATCCGGTCAGCTTAATCGGTATGGTCGCGTTTTGGATGCCCGCTTTCGCGGGCATGACGGGTGGTCGGGGCAGGACGGCTGCCCGGCGGGACGGGTGGGGCGGGCAGGATGAGGTTGCGGGGGATGAGTGGACGCGGGCGCAGGCGTAAAAAGGAACGATGATGGCCACCTTCTCTCTGCCTCGGAATAGCCGCGTCACGCGGGGTGTCACCCACAAGGCGCCGGCTGGGGCGAAGCGGGTGCGGGAGTTCCGTGTTTATCGCTGGACGCCGGACGATGGGAAGAATCCGCGGACCGATACGTATGAAATCGATCTCGATGCGTGCGGGCCGATGGTGCTGGACGCACTGATCAAGATCAAGAACGAGGTCGATCCGACACTCACGTTCCGCCGCTCCTGCCGGGAGGGCATCTGCGGTTCCTGCGCGATGAACATCGATGGCGGCAACACGCTGGCCTGCCTGAAGCCGATCGCGGAAGTGAGCGGGGCGGTGCAGATCACTCCGTTGCCGCACATGCCGGTGGTGAAGGACTTGGTGCCGGACCTGTCGCAGATCTATGCGCAGTATCGCAGCGTGGAGCCGTGGCTGAAGGCCGATACCCCTGCCCCGCCGGACGCTGAACGGCCGCAGAGCCGCGAGGAGCGCGCGCAACTGGATGGGCTGTGGGAGTGCATCCTGTGCTTCTGCTGCACGACCTCCTGCCCCAGCTATTGGTGGAACGGCGACCGGTATCTCGGACCGGCGGTGCTGTTGCAGGCGTATCGGTGGATTGCCGATTCACGGGATGAATATGCCGGCGAGCGGCTGGATGCGCTGGAAGATCCGTTCAAGCTCTATCGCTGCCACACGATCATGAACTGCACCGATACCTGCCCGAAAGGGTTGAATCCGGCGAAAGCGATTGCCGCGATCAAGCATCTGATGATCGAGCGGCAGGTGTAACCGGCCGGCCACGCGGATCGGGGGATCGGCCGAAGACGCAGGAAACCGCTTGCGGGACGCGGAGCGGGTTGGGCACGGATAGCGAACCAACAAGCAAGGCGGGGAAACTCCGATGTCAGGCAGCGCGCGCGCGTCCGCGTGGGAAGCCCAGGCGCTATCGGATGACGAGCACCGGGCCCAGCTTCGCCGGGCGGTGATCGCCAGCACGATCGGCACGACGATCGAGTGGTATGATTTCTTCCTGTACAGCACGGTCACCGGGCTGGTGTTCGCGAAGCTGTTTTTCCCCAACAGCGATCCGCTGGTGGGAACGCTGAATGCCTTCGCGATCTACGCGGTCGGGTTTGTGGCCCGGCCGATCGGCGCCGCGATCTTCGGGCATTGGGGCGATCGCATGGGGCGCAAATCGGCGCTGATCGCGACGCTGATGCTGATGGGCGTGGCGACATTCCTGGTGGGGTTCGTGCCGACCTATGCCAGCATCGGCATCTGGGGCGCCATCATTCTCACTGTTCTGCGGTTCATCCAGGGCATCGGGGTGGGCGGCGAATGGGGCGGGTCCGTGCTGCTGTCGATGGAGTGGGCACGGGGCAACAATCAACGGGGGCTGGTAGCGTCCTGGCCGCAGTTCGGCGTGCCGGCGGGGTTGTTCCTGGCCAACCTGGCGGTGCTGGCGTTCAGCGGCGTTTCCACCGATCAGTTCCTGGCCTGGGGCTGGCGGATTCCGTTCTGGATCAGCATCATCCTGGTGGCGATCGGGCTGTGGATACGGCTCGGGATTCTGGAGACCCCGACGTTCCGGCGCCTGGTTGCCGAGGATCGGGTGGAGAAGGCGCCGGCGGCGGAAGTGTTTCGCCGGCAACCGAAGGAGATATTTCTGAGCGCGTTTGCGCGCATGGCGGAGCAGGCGCCGTTCTATATCTTCACTGCCTTCATCTTCGCTTATGGCACCGGAGAGCTGAAGGTATCGCGCGACCTGCTGCTGGTCTCCGTGCTGGTGGCGGCGGTGGTCTCGTTCTTCACCATTCCGATTTCCGGGCATTTGTCGGACAGATATGGGCGGAAGCGGGTGTATTTGATCGGTGCCGTGATCACCGGGGTGTTTGGCTGGGTGTATTTCGGGTTGCTCGGCACGGCGGTTCCGTTCGTGGTGTTCATCATGATCGTGCTGTCGCTGATACCGCACGATATCATGTATGGACCCCAGGCAGCTTTGATCGCGGAGAGCTTTACTGGACGGTTGCGGTATTCGGGGGCCTCGATCGGGTATCAGCTTGCGTCGATCATTGCCGGGGGACCGGCGCCGCTGATCGCGACGGCGCTGTTCGCGGCGTATCATTCGTGGGTGCCGATCGCGATCTATATCAGCGTCTGCGCGGTGATCACGGTGGTTTCGGTGGCGATGATGCCGGATTACACGAATCGCGACATCTCGGAAGAGTACAGCCACACGATGTAGAAGGGGCGATGCGGATCGTTGTCGTCGGGACCTCGGGCGCCGGGAAGACGACGCTGGCGCGCAGGTTGGCGGCCGGGCTGCGGCTTCCGCATATCGAGCTGGATGCGATCAACTGGCAGCCGGGCTGGCACGATCTGACGCGGCACGATCCGGCGGAGTTCGTGCGCCGCGTCGGTGCGGCGATCGAGGCGGAGGCTTGGGTCGTGGACGGCAATTATGGGCCGGTGCGCGAGATGATCTGGCGGCGTGCCACGCACCTGGTGTGGCTGGACTACGAGCGGCCGGTGATCATGGTGCGGGTGATAGGCCGCTCGTTGCTGCGTGCCGCGCTTCGGGTGGAGCTTTGGAGCGGAAATCGGGAGCAGTGGTGGCGCATGCTGCGGCCGAGCCACCCGATCCGGTGGGCGTGGAGCACGTGGCGACGACGGCGTGAGGAGACCGAGGCGCGGCTTGACCAGCCGGAGTATGCGGGGCTGGTGGTGCTGCGGCTGCGGCGACCGCGTGAGGTGGGGCGGGTGGTCGCGACGCTTACCAGGCGCGGGTAGCGCGCGGACCCCGGTCAGGTCGGGGGCGGGCTCTCGGCTGCGAAGCGGGCATAGCAGACCGTGTGGAGAGTGACCCACGTTCGTCAGTCCCGTGCGGGCGCCGCGCAGGCGGGGATCAGGCAAATTCTTGGAATCTTGGGCGCTTGGCTGGATGCCCGCTTTCGCGGGCATGACGGGAGTGCGGGGATTGCGGGGCGTGGCGGGAGCGCGGGGACGACGGGATTGGCGGCGTGAGAGGATTGCCGGGATGGGGGGTTGGAGTCTTTGTCCGCGCGGGTAAGCGTCAGTTGGCGGCGGCGGCGGTGGGTGTGAGGCTGGGGTCGCCCTTGTAGCCGTA
>DATDIC010000309.1:0-7503 GCA_036521275.1 Acetobacteraceae bacterium | reverse complement strand
ACTACGTCGCCCGACTGCTCGATCTATTCGATCTGCTCGGCTCGGTATATCGCTTCGCCCACGGGTAGAAGCCTTCCGGCAGTTCTTTGTTCGGAGCCGGAAAAGCCTGTTCTTCGTCCCGTCGCCTACCCACAACCCGCTGCCGTGTCCGGCTGCCGGTCAAAAGCGGCGAAGCCGGGAGCGGAGCCACGCGCAGCGCAGCTTGGCGCGAGCATGGCGAGCACCCACCTTTTGATCGGCAGCCGAACGCGGCAGCATCATGCGGTGCAGGCAAGGCGCCACCACTCCGGCGCTCATTCGGCGCCGACGTTCACCAGCTCCGCATCGCCCCGCTCGACCACCGCCGGTACAAGCCGCAACTCCTCGATCGGGATATGACAGAAGATCAAATGCCCCTCTGCCCCCTCCCGCGCCGGCGGCGGCACCGTATCGCACACCGCCCCCACCTTGCGCGGACACCTGCCGGCAAAACGGCACCCCGGCGGCGGGTCGAGCGGGCTGGGGATTTCCCCCTCCAGCCGGATGCGCCTGCCGCCCGAACCCGGCTCCGGCAATGGCACCGCCGAAAGCAACGCCTCGGTATACGGATGATAGGGTGGTGCGAACAGCGCCTCCACCGGACCCGACTCCATCACCCGGCCGAGATACATCACCACCACCTCGTCTGCGAGGTAGCGCACCAGAACCAGGTCGTGGCTGATGAAAACCATCGTCGTTCCACTGTCGGCCTGGATGCCCAGCAGCAGGTTGATCACCGCGGCCTGCACTGAAACATCCAGCGCCGAGACCGGCTCATCCGCAATCAGCAGTTCCGGGTTCCCGGCGAATGCGCGGGCGATCGCGATGCGCTGCTTCTGCCCACCGGAAAGCTGGCGCGGCAGCGAATGCCGAACCGATGGTTGCAAACGCACCATCTCCAGCAGCTCGCGCACCCGGGCCTCGATCGCCTTGCGACCGCGCGCGATGCCGAAGCGGCGCAGCGCGCGGCCCAGCGGGCGTCCGACCCGGTGGGACGGATTGAGCGTGCCGTCCGGATTCTGGAACACCATCTGGATCGCGGCGACCTGCGCCCGGGTGCGGCGGCGGACCAGGGTCCGGCCAATCTCCTTTCCTTTGAAACGGAGCATCCCGCCGGTCGCCTGATCGAGCCCGGTCAGGATACGCGCGAACGTGGTCTTGCCAGAACCGGATTCGCCGACCACCGCAAGCACGCGGCCGCGCTGGGCGGTGATGTCCAGCCGGTCGTTCGCGAGCAGATGGGACCGCCCGAGCCGGAAGGAACGGGTAAGATCATGCGCCTCCATGATCGGTTCGCTGCTGGTGGCCTGCGGCATGGCGACGTCGAACGGTACGGCCAGCGGTTCCAGGTGCTCGAAGCGGTTGCAACGCACCAAATGCGTGTCCGTCGCGGCCCGCAGCGGAATCGCGGCGGTGCGGCACAGGCCGGTATCGGCATCGCGGCAACGTCGGGCAAAGCTGCATCCCTGGCGCAGCTCGGCGGGACTCGGCACGACACCCGGGATCGGCACCAGCGGCGCCGAGCGCTTGTCCGCGCCGATCCGCGGCAAGGAGGCAATCAGCCCGCGCGTATAGGGATGGCGCGGATACGTGAACAACGAATCGACCGCCGCGTCCTCGACCAGCTCGCCGGCATACATCACGCCGACACGGTCGCAGACCTGCGCAATCACACCCAGATTGTGTGAAACATAAACCAGCGCGGTGCCGTATTTGCGCCGAAGTTCGTTGACGAGGTCCAGCACCGCCGCGGCCACCGTCACATCCAGCCCCGTCGTCGGTTCGTCCAGCAGCAGCAGCGACGGATTGGCGAGCAGTGCCAGCGCCAGCACCACGCGCTGCTTTTGCCCGCCGGAAATCTGGTGCGGGTAGCGCCGCATGATGGAGGCGGCGTCCGGCAGATGTACATCGGCCAGCACGCGAACCACCGCCGCCCGCGCATCGCGTCCGCTGGCGCCGTGCAACTGCGGCACCTCCATGAGCTGACGCCCGATCGTGAGGCTCGGGTTCAGCGCCGTCGCCGGTTCCTGATACACGATCGCGATCCGCGAACCACGGATCTGGCGAAGCTCCGGCTCCGCCAGCGCGACCAGGTCGCGGCCTTCGAACAGGATGCGCCCCTGCGGAATGCTGCCGTTGCGGCCGAGATACCGCATGATCGCCATCAGCAGCGTCGATTTGCCGCAGCCCGATTCGCCCACCAATCCCACGCTCTCGCCGGGCTCTATGTCCAGCGAGAAGTCGGGGATCACCACCATGCGCCCGGAGGAGGTCCGGTACTCGACACGCAGATCCTGGATTGACAGCAGGGGCACCTGCACCTCAGTCCGACATCGAAAGTTCTGTGAGCCCATCGGCCAGGAGATTGAACCCCAGCACCAGGGACACGATGGCAAACGCGGGATAGAGCGACATGTGCGGATAGACCGTAAGCATCGCCGTGCCCTGCTTGATCATGCCGCCCCAGTCTGGTGTCGGCGGTGGCAGCCCCAGGCCGAGGAAGCCGAGCGTTCCGATGGCGATGGTAATGTAACCAAGCCGCAGGCAGAAATCGGTGATCAACGGGCCGCGGCAATTCGGCAGCAGCTCCACCAGCATGATGTACAGGTCGGACTCGCGCCGGAGTTCCGCAGCGGCGACGAATTCCTGGTTCACCAGCGACAGCACCAGGCCACGCACGATGCGGGCGATGCCGGGCGCCGACGCCAGCACGGCCGCCACGACGATGTTCAGCGCGGACGGGCCGATATTGGCGATCAGGATCACGTACAGCACCACGACGGGAAAGCTCAGGATCACGTCGGAGACGCGGCTGACCACCACATCCACCCAGCCGCGGTAATATCCGGCCAGCAAACCCATGGCGCAGCCGACGATATAGGCGGTGACCACCGCGATGGGTGCCACCGCCAGCACGGTCCGCGCGCCCCAGATCAGGCGCGACAGCACGTCGCGGCCGAGCGGGTCCACACCCAGCAGATGGGCCGCGCTGGAACCGGGGTGGCCGATCGCGGCATAGTCCTGCGCATTGGGCGAGGCCAGTGGCAGCACCGGCGCCAGCAGCGCCAGCACCACCCAGAACAGCACCAGCGACAGCCCGACCATCGCCACGCGTGAGCTGGGCAGGCGGCGCAACAATCCGGGCGCGCCGCGTTCGGCGGCTTCGGCGGCGGCGGCCGGGGTGGCAATCGGGAATGGTGCCTGGGTGACGCTCATCGCCGGCTCTGCGGGTCGAGCAGACGGTAGCCGATATCGCTGGCAAGCTGCGTCGTGGTGGCAACCAGCAGTGCGATCAGCGTCGCCGCCTCGATCAGCGATATATCGCCGAACAGTGCCGCGTCCAGCAGCATGCGGCCGAACCCGGGATAGCCGAACACCAGCTCGGTGACCACCACGCCGCCGATCAGCCAGTTGATCTGCAGCAGGATCACCGTGAACGGAGCGATCATGGCGTTGCGCAGCGCATGCCGCACGATCACCGTTCGCCGCGGCAATCCCTTCAGCACGGCCGTGCGGACATAAGGTCGCGTCATCACCTCGGCCATCGAGCTTCGTACGATCCGCGCCACGTAGCCGGCGTCGTAGATCGCCAGCGTGGCGACCGGCAGTACAAGCTGGGCGGCAATCGGCCAGCCGCCCTCGCGCTCCAGCGGGCTGGTGCCGGGCAGCCAGTGCAGCAGGACCACGAACACCGCCACCAGCATCACGCCCAGCGCGAACTCCGGCACTGATGTCATCACGATAGATAACGATGAAACTATACGGTCGGTCCCGCTCCCTGCTCGCATTCCGGCAATCACGCCCAGCAGCAGCGAAAGCGGCACGATGACGGCAAACGCCAGCCCGGCCAGCAGCGCCGTGTTAGCGAGCCGATCCCACAACACGTCGTTCACCGGCGCCTTGTACAGCGTCGAATAACCGAAATTGCCGAAATACCGGGCACCACGCGGATCGGTGAAGTTCAGGCCCAGCGCCGGATCCTGCAGCGGATCGGCCTGCAGCCCTGTCAGCACGCCCAGCCAGCGGGCGTAGCGCACCAGCAGAGGATCATTCAGATGCAGGCGGTTGTACAGTATGTCCACCTGCTCCTGGGTTGCGAACGGACCCAATGTCCGGCGGGCGACGTTGCCGGGAGAGAACTCCGTGACCATGAACACGACAAACGACGCCAGCAGCAGCGTCAGCGCCACTTCAAGCAAACGGCGGGTCAGGTAGCTCAGCATGCCAGGAAGCCCCCCACCGTCATGGCCGCCCCCCCACCGTCATGGCCGGCCTTGCCGGCCATCCACGTCTCACGCACTCCCGCCCCCGGCTCCACAGGCAAGTCGAAACGGGTCAAACCCCGCACTCTCAAACAGTCTGCTGCAGCGCGAGACGGTTTCCGTAGAAATATTGCGAGGGATGCATCGTGTAGCCCAGCACGGATTGATTCCAGAACGTGAATATCTTCCGCCACAGCGGCTGCGCCACCGGGCCGTCCTCGTGCATGATCTGCTCCAGCTTGCCCATGATTTCGCGCCGCTTGGCGATATCGATGGTGCTGTCCGCTTCGGTCAGAAGCTGATCGAACTCCGGGTTGGAATAGCTGGTCTCGTTCCACGGCACGCCGGTCCGGTACGCCAGATCGAGGATCATGAGTCCCAGCGGCCGGTGCAGCCATTGCGTGGCGCCGAACGGCAGCTTGGTCCAGTTGTCCCAGTACTCGGTCCCTGGCACCACATTCAGCTTCACCCGGACGCCGATATCCTTCCACTGCTCCGCCGCCGCCTGGCATTCGGCGACCGCCCAGGAAAGGTCGTTGGGAGCGTACAGAACCGTATCGAACCCGTTCGGATAGCCGGCTTCCGCCAGCAGCTTCTTCGCCGCCTCCACATCGCGCCCCATCGGCGGGATCGGCGCATAGTCCGGCTGCACCGGCGCGACATGGGTGTGATCGCCCGGCTCTCCCAGGCCGCGCAGCGCCACTTCCATGACATTCTTCGAATCGAGGCCAAGCCGCATCGCCTTGCGCACGCGCGCATCGGTGAACGGCTTCTCGGTGACCTTCATGCGCAGCACCGCCGTCTCCGCCGTGGTCACCTCATAGTATTTCAGGTGCGGCAACTGCTTCAGCGCATCGTACTGGGACGGATCGGCGCTCACCATGCCATGGATCTGCCCGGACGCGATGGCCGCGATCGGCGCCGCCGGGTCGTCGCCAAGATCGATGAACTCGATCCCATCCAGATATGGACCCTCGTTCCAAACGCCGCCCCAGTAGGGACGGTGGGCCTTGAGCACCGCCCGCTTGCCGATCGCGGTCGATGCCAGTTCGAACGGACCCGTTCCCTGCGACCCTGGCGCGAAAACGCCCTTTTCCGCCGGATACAGGATCGTTGCCGGATAATGATACAAATGCTCCGGCACCGAGATCTGCGGCGCCTTCAGGTTCAGCCGCACAGTGTGCGAATCGACCTTCTCGATCGCGTTCGCGTCCCACAGCACCAGCTTCTTCTTGGGCTTGCCGCTCGCATCGGTGCCGGCATCCTCCTCCTTCATCAGGTAGCCCTTCACCAGGCCCACGAAGGAAGACCCCACCGCCGGGTCCACCAGATCCTTGAGGTTCCACACCACGTCGTCGGCGGTGAAGTCCTGCCCGTTGTGCCATTTAAGGCCGGGCCGGATGTTCAGCGTCCAGGTCTTCAGGTCCTCGCTGACGTCCCAGCCCTTCAGCAGCCATGGATGGGTGACGTTGTGATCATCGGTCAGCGTCAGATACTCGACCACCTGGCTGGCAATCGCCGCGCCCCACGAATAGGCATGCGGCGTTTTCAGATCGCGCACACGGTAGAACAGGCGCAGCGTCCCGCCGCTCGGCATGCCGGCGGCGCGTGCCGGGCGCGGCGCCGCTTCGCCAATCAGTTTGTAGGCAGCCGGTGCAGCCAGTCCGAGCAGTGTTGTGAAGCGGACCAATTCCCGGCGACTCAACTTGCCATCGGCAAATTGCCGTTTGATAGCCTCGATGTTCGCGTCTTCCCGGTCACCGCGCATGAAACTCTCCACCACTTTGGTTTCTTTGCCTTGCGGGCGCGCGGCTGGCGCTGTACGTTTCAGTTGGCGCCGGATGGCCGTGGCCGTCAGGATGGTCCGGGCAGGATACTGTCCCCTGCACGGCAGGCATGCAACCATCTTGTTCGGCCGACCGCCAGTGCCGGCGACCGCGGAGACCCTGATGCCCAGCACGATCGACCCGACCTCTCTGGCCGGCAAGGAATTTGCGGTCGCGGAACATGTGCCGCTGCTGGTCGTCGGCGCCGGGGCCGCCGGGCTGGCCGCCGCGAACGAAGCCGCCCGGCTCGGCCTGCACGTCATGCTGGTCGATGAGCATCCAGTCGCATCCGCGCTGATCGGGCTCGACATCCCCTATTTGTTTGGCGAACGTCTCGATGCCGCGGTGCAGAACAAGGCCCGCATGCTGGAACGGGTGGTCGCCGCGCGGCCGGAGGTGGAAACCGCGTTCGAGCTTGGGGTGGACGTGCACCTCGGCACCTATGTATGGGGCGCCTTCGTGGAAGGACCGACCAGCCGCGCCTTGCCGCGCCGCATGCTGGGCCTCGCGGATGAGGATCGTTCCTGGCTGGTTTCGTTCGATCGTATCGTGGTTGCCGCCGGCGCGCGCGATCTCGCCTTGGCTTTTCCCGGCTGGGACCGGCCCGGCGTGGTCGGCGCCCACGGCGCCCGCGCCGCCATCGGACTGTACCAGGCATTCTCCGCACGGCGAGTGGTGGTGCTCGGCGCCGGCACGCTCGGCTTGCGCATGGCGAAGCAAGCCCACGACGCCGGTCTGCGGGTCGCGGCCATCGTCGATGTCAATGCGCCCCAGCCGGGTGACGCGCTCAGTGCCGTGCGGCAGCTTGATATCCCGGTCCATGCCGGCCACGCGGTGCGCGCAACGAACGGCACGATCGAGCTGGACGGCATCCGCATCGCCCCGCTATCGGCGCCTGACGCCGCCTTTGATATCGGTTGCGACACCATCATCTCCGCACTGGACCTGGTGCCGAATATCGAGCTGTTCGATCTGCTCGGCTGCGCCACTTCCTGGCGGCCGGAGCTGGGTGGTTTCGTGCCGGCCCTGGACGCAAACGGCCGCTGCTCCGTCCCCGGCATCTACGCGGCCGGCGATTGCACCGGCATCACCGATGCCGCGATCGAAAACTCATCCCATGGGACCACCGCCGGCCTGCGCGCCGCCCGCGCCGCCGCGAAAGATGCCGGACTCGAGCTGGACGACGACACGCCTGTTCCACCGGTCGACGCCGCATCCGCCGACCGCGACGCGATGCGCCGGCAATGGCTGCGCACCCATGCCGCCGCCGGCACCGACCCGATGATCTGCCGCTGCGAGGAAGTGGGTCTGCGCGACCTGCTGGGCGTCCGCCCGCCCCGCTACCTGCCGAACAAGGAAACCAGTTTCGCGCAACGCGACCTGCGCAGCCTGGCGGC
>DATDIC010000308.1:0-5640 GCA_036521275.1 Acetobacteraceae bacterium | reverse complement strand
CGCGTTTCGGTGCGCTGGGCGAGGTCGGCAGGGCTTTCGGGCATTCTGAATCTCCTCCGGTGGGGATTGTCCGCCGGCTTGGCGGTTCGTTCAATGGGGCATGGACGCAGTGGACCTGGCGCTGGTGCTGGCCGTGGACGGCTCTGCCAGCGTGACCTTTGACGAATTCAACCTGATTGCCGGGGGCATGGCGGCGGCGCTGCGAGATCCGGCGGTGATACGGGGGCTGACCGGCGGGCCGGCAAAAGCGAGCCTATGCGCGCTGCTGTTATGGTCTGGAACCGGCGCGCAGGACGTGATCGTGGACTGGGTGCGGGTGGGCTCGGCTGCGGAGGCGGCCGGTTTTGCCGATGCGGTCGAGAATATGCCGCGCACGGTGCGGGCGGGGGAAACGGCGATCGGGGAGGCGCTGCTGCGGGCATTGGAGCTGCTGGCTGGGGCGCCGGCGTCAGCGAGAAATCAGATCGTCGATGTGATCGGGGACGGGCGTTCGAATGCGGGCCTCCCGCCGGCCCCGGTGCGGGACCGGATGGCGGCGGCGGGGATTACCATCAACGGGCTGTGCATCCTGCACGAGGAGCCGGACCTGCTGGAGAGTTATACAAGAGAGGTGATCGGCGGGCCGGGTTCGTTTGCGGTCACGTGCAAGGATTACCCGGAATTTGCCGCGGCGATGCGGCGCAAGCTGCGGCGGGAGGTCAATGTGCCGGTGGCGTGACCGGCCGGCGACCTGCTCATCCGGACAATATTGGCCGCAGCGGTAGGTGCAGCGGCTTGCATGACGCGGTCTGCCGCCCGATACAGGCTGGATGAGCGAAACCCTCACCGAGACCGGCCCGCGCTATGATTTCCGCGCCGCGGAGCCCCGCTGGCAGGCCGCCTGGGCGGAGCGCGGCTGCTTCCATGTTGCGGATGTGCCGGCTGACGACAAGCCCAAATACTATGTGCTGGAGATGTTCCCCTACCCGTCTGGCAAAATCCATATGGGGCATGTGCGCAACTACACGCTGGGCGACGTGGTGGCGCGCTATAAGCGCGCCCGTGGTTATTCCGTGCTGCATCCGATGGGTTGGGACGCGTTCGGGCTTCCGGCGGAAAACGCCGCCCGCGAGCGGCGCATCCATCCGGCGAAATGGACCTGGGAGAACATCGCCACCATGCGCGCGGAGTTGCAGCGCATGGGCCTGTCGCTCGACTGGAGCCGCGAGTTCGCCACCTGCGATCCGGCCTATTACGGGCACCAGCAAAAGCTGTTCCTGGATTTCCTGCGCGCCGGCCTGGCCGAGCGGAAGGAAAGCTGGGTGAACTGGGACCCCGCCGATGGAACCGTGCTGGCCAACGAGCAGGTGATCGACGGCCGCGGCTGGCGGTCGGGCGCACTGGTGGAGAAGAAGCAGCTCAGCCAGTGGTTCCTGCGCATCACGAAATACGCGCCGGAGTTGCTGTCGGCGCTGGACCGGCTGGAGCGCTGGCCGGAGCGTGTCCGGTTGATGCAAGAACGGTGGATCGGCCGCAGCGAAGGCGCGCGCTTGCGTTTCGCGCTGGCTGAACCGGAGCCGGGCATTGCCGAGGTGGAGGTTTATACGACCCGCCCGGACACACTGTACGGCATGTCGTTCCTGGCGCTGGCGCCGGAACATCCGTTGGCGACCGCGGTCGCTGCGCGCGATGCAGGGGCGGCGGCGTTCATTGCCGAAAGCCGCCGCATGGGAACCAGCGAGGCGGCAATCGAGACCGCCGAGAAGCGCGGCTACGATACTGGGCTGCGGGTGCGCCATCCGTTCGTCAAGGGCGCCGTGTTTCCCGTATGGATCGCCAATTTCGTGCTGATGGAATACGGAACCGGCGCGATCTTCGGCTGTCCGGCGCATGACCAGCGCGACCTTGATTTCGCGCGCAAGTATAAGCTGCGCGTGCTGCCGGTGGTGTTGCCGCCGGGCGCCGACGCGGACCGGTTCACGGTGGCCGATGAAGCATACGTGGGGCCGGGAACGATCTATCACTCGGGTTTCATGGACGGTCTCGATGTGGAAGCGGGCAAGCGCCGAGCCATCGAGGAACTGGAGCGGCTTGGCGTCGGACGGGGCGAGGTGAACTGGCGGTTGCGCGACTGGGGCGTGTCGCGGCAACGCTATTGGGGGTGCCCGATCCCGGTGATCCATTGCGCCGCGTGCGGTGTCGTGCCAGTGCCCGACGAGCAACTGCCGGTGGTGCTGCCGGACGACGTGACGTTCGATCGCCCGGGCAACCCGCTGGACCATCATCCGACATGGAAACATGTTGCGTGTCCGGCTTGCGGCGCACCGGCGCAACGGGAGACCGACACGTTCGATGTGTTCGTCGATAGCTCGTGGTATTTCGCACGGTTCTGCAGCCCGCAGGCAAAGGAGCCGGTGATGCGCGATGCGGTCGATCACTGGTTGCCTGTCGATCAGTATATCGGCGGGATCGAGCATGCCATTCTGCACCTGCTGTATTCGCGCTTTTTCACACGGGCGATGAAAGACACCGGTCACGTCGGCATCGAGGAGCCGTTCAGCGGTCTGTTCACGCAGGGTATGGTTACTCATGAAAGCTATCGCTCCGCGTCCGGGTTGAATGGCACCTGGCTGTATCCGGAGGAAGTGATCCGCCAACCGGACGGCAGCGCCGTACACCGCGACAGCGGCGAGCCGGTGGTGGTCGGGCGCGTGGAGGCGATGAGCAAATCGAAGCGCAACACGGTCGATCCGGAAGCGATCATTGCCCGCTACGGTGCGGACACGGCGCGCTGGTTCATCCTGTCGGACAATCCGCCGGAACGCGACATGGAGTGGACCGAGGCGGGAGTTGCCGGGGCGTTTCGTTTCACGCAGCGCGTGTTCCGGCTGGCGGAGGGGCTGGGCGGCGCGGCTATAGGCGATACGCCCGATCGGTTCGGCACGGCCGCGCTGGCGTTGCGGCGCGCCACGCATCGCACGATCGCGGCGATGACGGAGGCGCTGGAGGGATTCGCCTTCAATGTTGCCGTGGCGCGGTTGTATGAGTTGGCCAACGCGGTGGCCGACTCCGAGAGGGTGCCGGCAGAGCCGGGATTGCAATGGGCGCGGCACGAGGCGGTGCGGATGCTGGCACGGCTGGTCAGCCCGATGATGCCGCACCTTGCCGAGGAGGTGCATGCGCGGCTCGCACCTGACGGCAGGTTGGTCGCGGAACTGCCCTGGCCGGAGGCGGACCCGGGGCTGCTGGCGGCGGAGACGGTGACGATCGCGGTGCAGGTGATGGGGAAGCTGCGCGGCACGGTCGAGATGCCACCGGATGCACCGCGCGACGCCGTTCTGGCGGCGGCCCGGGGGGAGCCGAACGTGATGCGGGTGCTGGAAGGGAAGCGGATCGTGAAGGAGGTTTACGTGCCAAATCGGATCGTGAACTTCGTGACGGGCGACTGATGCGGCTGGGTCGGCGTGCTCTGCTCGGCGGGTTGACGGCATCATTGGGCGGTTGCGGCTTTCAGCCGGTGTACATGCCGAGCGCCGGTGGCTCGCCGGGTGTGGCCGAACGCGAGTTGTCCGCCATCTATGTGGCCCTGATTCCCGACCGGCCGGGCCAGCTTTTGCGCCAGGCACTGCAGCAGCGGTTCGAGGGCGCCGATGGCCCGGCAAAACCGCTTTACACGCTGACCGTGGGGTACTGGATCAGCGGCGAGGGGATCGGCATCCAGGCGGATACGGTGGTGACGCGCATCCGGTTGTTCGCCAACGCCAACTGGAACCTGATCGGGCGGGATCCGGCGCAGACTCATATCACCAACGGGTTCTCCCGGACCGAGGACGCGGTCAACATCATCGACGAGCAATATTTCGCGGCCGACCTGCAGACCGAGGCGGCTTATCAGTACCTCGCGAAGGCGACGGCGGAGCAGATCGGCAACAGGTTGGCGATCTTCTTCAGACAGAAGGCGAGCGCTTGACGCGTTTGGCTGGCGGGTGAAGCTGGATGCGCGAAGCGTGCCGGGGTTTCTGCGCGATCCTGGTGCCTGCCGGGTGGCACTGCTGTACGGCGACGATGCAGGATTGATGCGCGAGCGCGCGGAGGCGCTGGTGCGCCTGGTGGCCGGCGCGCTCGATGATCCGTTTCGCGTGGCTGAGCTGGGTCGCGATGAGGTCGGGCGGATCGCGGAAGAAGCCGCATCGCTGTCGCTGACCGGCGGGCGCCGTGTGGTGCGGGTGCGCGATGCGGGCGAGGCGGCGGTGGGACCGGTGCAAGCGGTGCTGAAGGGGGCCGCGCCGGCATTGGTGGTGCTGGAAGCGGGCGGGCTGGCCAGTCGCTCGCGTTTGCGTGCGGCGGTGGAAGCGGCGTCAGACGGGGTGGCGGTCGGGTGCTATCCGGAAGAGGGACGGACGTTGGAGGCGACCATCCGGACGGTGCTGACCGAGGCCGGCGTGACGGTCGACTCGGAAGCGGTGGCGTGGCTGGCCGGGCAACTGGGCGCGGATCGGGCGAGCACGCGGCGGGAGCTGGAAAAGCTCGCGTTGTATGCGGGGCCGGGTGGCCGCATCGACATGGAGGCGGCGGCGACGTGCGTCGGGGATGTGGCAGGGCTTTCGCTGGATGACGCGCTGTTCGCGGCGACCGCCGGCGATGTCGGGCTGACCGACCGGGCGCTGGAGCTGGCGCTGGCGGAGGGGGCGAGCGCGGTCGGCGTGTTGCGCTCGGCATTGATGCACTTGCAGCGGCTGCATCGCGCCCGGCTGGCGGTGGATGGCGGAATGAGCGCGGCGGAGGTGGCGAAGGCGGCGCGTCCTCCGGTGTTCTTCCGGCGGGTCGGCGCGTTTACGCGGGCGCTGGGGTTGTGGTCGGGGCCGGCGATGATGGGGGCGATGGCAGGATTGGCGGAGGCGGAGCGGGCCTGCAAGCGGACCGGGGCTCCGGACGCCGTGATCTGTCGCAATGCGGTGCTGGCGCTGGCGCGGCGCGCACGGTTGGCGGGGCGCACGGGGTAGGAGTCGCCGGCGCGTGTGAGCTGCTTCATAGCGCGGTAAGGGACGTGCGGTTTCGCTGCGATTCGACCTGAAAGAGGAGCCAGGTCGATGATGGAGAGCGAGACTGCCGAACAATTGCGGGAGATGGTGCGAGAGGCCGAGGCGTTGCGTGCACCGTCCGACCGAACGGTGTTGCTGTGCCGGCGGGAGGTGGATCCGGAGACAGGACGCGCGGTGGTGAGCTGGTGGGTGGAACCGGATCAGACCGACGACGAGGACTCTCCGTCCTCAGGCCCGCGCGGACGGATATCCACGTCAAGCGATGAAGTTGCACGGGCTGTCGCTGGATTCCCGCTTTCCGCGGGAATGACGGAGGGGGTGGGGATGACGGGGAACGGGGATGACGGGGAACGGGGATGAAGCGGCGAGAGCGTGAGTTAGGTTTGCCCTATGCGTCGCCTGCCGGCGATGTGCGGATCAGGCCGCGGTGGCTGGGTGCGTCGATGAAATCGAGGACCTCGGCGACCAGCTTGTCGGCGCTCCAGCGTGCGCGCACTTGGGCGAGCCGGTCGGCGAACACTCCTTGAGGGCCGAACAGGCATTGGAACGCGGCGCGCAAGGTCATGATCTGCTCCTTGTCGAAGCCCCGGCGCTTCAGCCCGATCACGTTCAGTCCTGC
>DATDIC010000307.1:0-2718 GCA_036521275.1 Acetobacteraceae bacterium | reverse complement strand
GATGATGCCGCTGACGCGGCTGGAGTTGGCTTGCATGATCTCGGTCAGACGACGGTCCTCACCGCTGAGGGCGGGGGATTCTGCCAGTAGCTGCGCAGCATGGCTCATCGCGCCCACGGGATTGCGGATCTCGTGGGCTATGCTGGCCGACAGCCGCCCCAGGGCCGCGAGCTTGGTCTGCTGCACCTTGGCGGCGAGCTCGCCGGTGTCCTCGAGAAAGACGATCACCGGCGAGGGGTGGCTATCACCGAGCGGGGCGAAGTGCGGGCGGATCAAGCGCGCGCCATCGGCGGCGAGCAAGGTCTGGGTATCTCCGGCGCGATCGACCCCATCGTTGTTGCGCCAGGTTGCGAGCAGGTACAGCAACCGGGGGGAGACCTCGCCAACCAGGGCGCCCGGCACTGCGTCGGACTCGCCGAGTACTTGCGCGGCAGATTCGTTGATCAGGCGGATGTAGTCGTCGGGGTCCACCACCAGAATGCTCTCGCGCAGGTGTTGCACGATGTATTGCGAGAGCTGCGCGAGATTGGCCAGGTCGAGCGCGGCGCGCCGCACCAGGGCTTCGCTCTCGCGCAGGCGAGCGGACACGGGCCACGCCATGAGCGCCACCAGGAATACCACGCCACCCTGCATGCCCGCGAGCGGGGAGTCGGCGACGGGCGCGGCGCCGAGCGCGACGGAGACGATCTGCTGCAGCAGTATCCCCAAGGCGGCAATCGCCGCGTTGGCGAATGCGACGCGCCCCTCGGCCAGCAGCGCCATCGCGCCCACGGGTATGACCAGCAGGATCCCAAGTCCGCTGGCCGCTCCGCCACTGCAGTACAGCAGAAGCGCTACGGCGACGGTGTCCAACAGCGTATGGGACAGCACCAGTACGCGCGCACTCGGCCAATGACCACGGCCACCGAAGGCGAACAGTCCGCCAAGCACCCAGTAGACGCCGCAGACCAGGATGAAAAGTTGCGGATCACTTCCGCCCACGGTCGCGACCGGGCGCGTAAAAATGTGCAGCGCGAAGAGCACCGGCGGCAACAGCAGCCGGTAGAGGTTTGCGAGCCCCACCACCCTCCCAGCGAGGTCGCCCGAAAACCGGGCCGGCTCGGCTGCCGGCGGGGAGATCAGGGGCGGGGCCGAAGGGGTGGGCACATCGACGGTGCTCATGGGCTCAGGGCCGGAAATCCAGCATTGAAACTGTGGGGCAAGGACACACTCTATAGTTCAGGTCGTGTTCAGTATGTCGCTGTCAACCTTTACACCAGGTGAGTCGTTCTCATGAAGCATATGCGTACTCCATGGCTTAATCTGCGGACCGGGTCCGTTTTGACGGTGGCCGCCGCTCTGACCGCCTGTGTCGCGGCACCGCCACAGCGGAGGGTGGTGGAGGCGCAGCCCGCGCCCCCACCCATCATCGTGTATCCGGCGAAGGGACAAAGTCCCGAGCAACTCGACCGCGATCGCTACGAATGCCATGTCTGGGCCGTGCAGCAATCCGGCTTCGACCCCAGCCGCTCGGGCGTGCCGCCCGGAGAGCGGGTAGTGGTCGAGCCGGCCACGCCGCCGGGCGCCGGCACCGCGGTGGGCGCCATTGCCGGGGCGATCCTCGGTGCCGCCATCGCCGGGCCGCGCGATGCGGGCGCGGGACTGGTGCTCGGTGGCATCACGGGCGCGGCCGTGGGATCGGCCAGCGATGCCAATGCCCAGGCGCAGGCCAACGCCGAACAAGCCCGCATCGATCGCCGCAGCGCCGGTGCCGAGGCCGGGGCGGCGAATTACCGGCGCGCCATCAGCGCTTGCCTGGACGCGCGCGGGTACACCACGGCCTGAGCACGGCGGCCGATCGGGTGAGGCAGCGGACGGAATTCGAGGAGCGAGAGTCACGATGAAGATGAACAGGACCACGCGCAAATGGCTGGTGATGTCCGGCCTCTGGGTCATCGCCCTGGCAGGCATCGCGACCAGCTTCGCCGACGATCACCAAGGGCGGGCCGCGCCGGAGATCCGCCGCGATGGCCGTGGCCAGGTTCTCGATAACCGTTACAACCATGGACACTACTATCCGCAGCGCGGGGCGGTAGTGCGTGCGCTGCCGCCCGGCTACCGGCCCTATGGCTACCATGGCAGCCGGTTCTACTTTGACGCCGGCGTCTGGTATGCGCCCGGACCGGGCGGGTTCATCGTCACGCGACCGCCCTTCGGACTGTTCGTGAACGTGTTGCCGCCCTTCTACACGACCGTGTGGTTTGGCGGGGTGCCGTACTACTACGCCGATGATGTCTACTACCAGTGGCGCCCCGACATGAACGGCTACGTCATCGCCGCGCCTCCTCCGGACGCCGACCAGCCGGGCGCCGCGCCCGCGGCCGCACCGGCGGGCGAGGATTTCTACGTCTATCCGCGCAATGGCCAGACCGCTGACCAGGAAGCTGCGGACCGCTACGAGTGTCACACGTGGTCGAAGGGCCAGACCGGCTTCGATCCGACGCAGCCCGGCGGCGGCGTGCCTCCGGACCAGCTCGCCAACGGCCGTCAGCAGTACCAGCGCGCCATCACTGCCTGTCTCGAAGCGCGCGGATACAGCGTCAAATAGCGCGCTAGGTCGACCCATCGACGCTCCCTGCGCCACCCCGCGCAGGGCTGGGGGTTCGCGCCAGGCGCTCCCCATCTCCCACGCCCATTTCGGGCCCGAACAATCCGGAACGTGACGCTTTCGCTAACTTC
>DATDIC010000306.1:0-13511 GCA_036521275.1 Acetobacteraceae bacterium | reverse complement strand
GATGGTGTCGGCGTACAGTCCGTCGAGACGGTCAGCACGTCATGGTAATGCAGTACGAATTCGCGGTACGGCTCGTGCCGGTTTGGCGCGGCTGGATTTGGGTTGAAGGGGGGCGCGTTGTCTGTCGACGGGAAGGCACCGGCATTCGGTCCGGTCACCAGCGCAGTCAGATCACCGTAATAGGTTACAAGGTCATTGCCGGCCGCGGCGCAGTTGCCTTGGGCGTTTATCCGATACAGCACGTCGACCATGCGCAAGATCGGCGTGCAACTGCCATCCGCCTCCTTGCGCAGGGCACCGTAGTTCAGCTTCGGGTGGCCGTCGGCGCTTCGCCCGACCGTCGCGGCATCCAGATCAGCCTTGGTGATCTGGCTCCGATACCACTCTGAAGAGCGTGGCTGCACCACGACGCTGCCGAACAGGCCGGCAGACAGTTGACCGCCAAACCCGCCACCCGAAGTGCCGCCATCCGCGGTGCCGGCCAATGCATCGGCCGCCGCGCTGTACATCAGGAACACGCCCTCGGCCGGCGCTCTCAGCGTATACTCGATCCGCTGGGAGGGCGCGGCCAGGCTCGAGTTGTTCGCGCCGACGAACGAGCCGTCCATCAGTGTGCCGGCGACGACGCTTTCGTCCATGCCCATGACATGCACGCCCGCTTCGCGGGTGCAGGTCTGCTCGGGATAGATATTGATGCCGTCACATGGAGCGGTGAGTGGCGATGGGCCCAGCGCCGTCGGTGACAGCAGGTTCTGAAACTTGACGTGCAGGCAGTCACCAACCCGCACACGAAGCACCAACGGGCGCGGACGCCGATTGGGAGCAAGCTGGGCGTTTCCCGCGACGATCTCGGAGCCATGGGGGCCCGCGACGATATCGCGCCGCAGCGCGTAGATCATGCCGCCAGGCAGGCTGGCACCAAGCCGATTGAGAAAGAGCGGCTGGTCGATTGCGACGACGTCCGCTTCAATCGTACGTTGACACGTGGATGGTGCCGATCCGCCAGGCTGCGCCGCGGCGTTGCTGGGTATGGACCAAGAAAATATAAGCAGAACAAGCGCAGCGAAGCTGGACATCTTCATCAGCGCGCCCTCCCCCGAGCGGTCCCACTGGTCCATCGCCAGCACAAAGGCTTACATCGATCAATACGCAAAACCTGCGGGGCGGGCAAGAAGCCGGTCGGACTCGAGGCAGTCCCGGGAGCGCGCACCCATGCAGCCCCGAGCCTACCATGTCGTAAGCGCGAAGAGAGCAGCACGTGGCGGCGGCGGTTGCCGGCATCCACGTGCCACCCTTTTCGTCGCATCTCAAACAACCGGGTCGGTGTCACCAACCGGTGACATTGCAGCACCACGGATGTTTGGCTCCATTCGTAGGTAGGCTTACGCCAGCTTAAGCACGGGGTGCGGCAGCGGGATCGGGCCACCGCCACCGCACCTGCCGGAATTGCGGCTGCCGAGACCGGCCCGGACGTTCGTCTTGATCTTCATGAGACTTTCCTCTCCATAAAACGCGTGCGGGATTGCACGCCATTCCACCGGCACCATGCCGAAGGAATTCCTGATGTCCACGTTCACGCGGCCACGTCTCGTTTGATGATCGCGAGCCGATTCACATCCAGTTCAATGTGAAGTCCGAGCAACTTCTCAAGCTCGCTGGTCAGGTTCGGCAGGTGATCCGAGTCGTGCTCCAGGCTGAAATCGTGGACATTGAGATCCGCCGCAGAGAGCACCCGGTCGGGCTGCTCGCGGCCAAGATGGCGATTGACGATACGCTGGGCTGCCGCAGCGGCGCACAGCACGGTCCGCTCACGCAGCAGGAAGTCCATTAGCCGGGCAGACAGCTCCCGGACGAAAGCCTCGGTCGCTGCGTCCCCGGGGACGCTTTGCGCCCGCAGCATGTTCTGGAGTTCGGTTTCGGTTTGCCGATCGGCGTCGGTCCAGACCGGGGCCAGCAAAACGTCCAGACCTGGTCCTTCGTCACAATGGGCCACGCCGCGCCCGCACTGCTGGTATATGTCGGCGTATATGGCCTCGCGGCTGATGCGCCAGCTTTCGTGGGCCAGATATGTCGTTTTCAGCTGGTTTCGATGTGCCTGCATGCGGTCACGGAACGCCGCCAAACATTGCCCGCTGTTCACTGGCAGGCGATCGAGCAGCCCGGCTATGTTCTCATACGCGCGACCCATCATGGGGAAACGCGAGAACGCGACGGCATGGACCCGAAGTCCCAGCAGCCCATAGTCGATGGCGGCATCCAGATCGTCGAACGCGGTCTGGACTGCAGGCTCCAGCGTTAACGACGAATAATCTGTATTGCCGCGCCCATCCAGCAGTACCTGAATCAGCTCGCGCACCATAACGCCGGGGCCGGCGCAAACAGCATGCTCCGAATGGAACGAGTAGTTCCGCTCGGCGTAGTCGATGATCTCATCCACTGTTACGGCTTCGTTCGGCGACCGCGTGGGCTCAACCCCTGGCAGGAACAGCATCTGGTGCATTGTCATCCGAACGCCGTCCGTGACCCGGAACAGCGACGACAAGGCCGGATGCAGTTCGCCGTTCGCGACGCGATTGTTCCTGCGCATGAGCTGATAGGTGGGCACAGCAAGCGTCACGACAGACAGGCGCTCAAGATGACCTATGGTGAATGCGCCATCGGCCTCAGGAAACCGCCGCAGATACGCCTCGCGTATCCGGATCACCGCTGCCATCATCTGCGACCAGTGCGCGCGCATGACTCGCATCGCGGTCACATTCATCGGCTTTTTGTTGAGGTAACGGGTACCCGGCAGGTTACAGGTCCGCCATTCCGTCGGTACATCCAGCCGCAGGCCTGGAGGAAACACATTGGCCTCGCCGACCTGCCGGTGATCGGCATCCAAAGCGGCATGCGCGACGCGGAAGATCGGAAGGATCACTTCGAGATGGCCGAGCTCTACTGAACGGCCTGCGAGATCTCGGGTGATCGCCTCACAATCATCCCAGAATCGCGCGACGGGACAGGTCGCGGGGAGCAACGGCGAGGGTTGGATCGTGCCAGCCGGCGAACTTGCGGCCTCGCTGGCGACCTCACCGTGCACCAGCACGCCTTCATCGAGCAGTTGCTGCAGAAGGCCTTGAATTCTGCACCACGCGTACCCGTCACCCCAAGCCATCGCGTCGCCGGCGGTGAACCGAGCTTGGCCAGCCAGTGCTTCGCCGAACGCGAACAGTTCAGGCTCATCAAACGAGATTTCCTTGTCGCCATAGTAAAGATGCAGCTCGATCGCACCGGTTTCGCCTGCCAGGTATTGCACAACGGTTTGCCGATGCTTCGGAAACACCAGTTCGTCCGACCGGGATACGACCGACGGGGCCGCGTCGGCCGCTGCCATCGGGCAGACATTGCCTTCGGTCTGAAGGTTGCAGAATGTCGGTTGAGTTTCGGGCATCTCTGACTTCATGAGTGGAGTTTCATACGAAACTTATGCACGGCTGTGTTCGGCGCTGTGACAGGATAGCGAATACAGGCAGACATTGGGCTGCGCCTGCATCTCTATCCAACTGAGTTGCAACTGTGGCCTATGAAGGCGGTTCCATTTGCGGCGTCTCCTCAAAGGCTAACTCTGTTGCTCATGTCCGGTGAGCTGCCGATACCGTGCATGAAGCCCTGCGCGAACAGGTGTGATGGTGCTCACACTTCATAAAAAAAGGTCGTTTCATGATTGAGCCCGGCGGCTCCGGTCCAATCGAGGTTGCAACGCCAGGTGCGCCTGTGCGCCGATCACAGAAGGCCGATCGGCACGCAAGGGATGGCCGCCACCTCCAGCTTGACAAACCACTTTACGCAGGAGCCAAACTACGCAACCCCGGATATGGGTCATCGAAAGAGGAAGACGGGCTCGCGATCAAATTCATAAAAGGGAGGTCGCACAATGGATGCGCTTGAGCAGCGCACGATGGGCAAAGTGGCCTGGCGTCTCGTGCCCTTCCTGATGTTGTGCTACTTCTTCTGCTTCCTGGATCGCGTCAATGTCGGCTTTGCCGCGTTGCAAATGAATCAGGACCTGCATTTCACTGCGTCGGTGTTCGGCTTCGGTGCCGGCATCATGTTCGTCACGTATATGCTCGGCGAGGCTCCATCGAACCTCGTGCTGGTCAAGGTTGGTCCTCGGCCCTGGATTGCTCGCATCATGGTGACATGGGGCGTGCTGGCCAGCTGCATGGTGTTCGTCTCGGGGGAGAAGAGCTTTTATATCTTGCGTGCACTGCTGGGGGGCGCCGAGGCCGGTTTCTTCCCCGGAATCATCTATTACCTGACCAACTGGTTTCCGGGTACCTATCGGGCCCGCGTGACCGGGCTCTTCATGGCCTGCATTCCGCTATCGTCCGCGATCGGATCCCCGATATCCACCGCGCTGCTTTATCTTGACGGCATTCTTGGATTGCGCGGCTGGCAATGGCTGTTTCTGATCGAGGGTCTCCCTCCGATTCTGCTCGGCTTCGTCACCTGGTTCTACCTTACCGAACGGCCGTCCGAAGCAAAATGGTTGGAGACGGATGAGCGTCGATGGCTGTCTGACAGAATCGACACTGAACACTCGATCAAGAAGCAGCAACTGCAACTGAGCGTGGTACAAACATTCTTCAATCCTCGCGTTGTTGCGTTGGGGTTGGTCTGCTTTACTCTGGCCTCGTTGCTGTTCGGCGTTGGTTTCTTTCTACCAACCATTGTGAAGGGGTTCGGCCTGACCAATATGCAGACGGGGTGGGTGTCGATCATCCCGCCAGCTGCCGGCGCTGCAGCAATGATCTGGTGGGGGCGGCGTTCCGATCGCAAGATGGAGCGCAAGGGACATCTGCTGGTCGCCATGACACTCGCCGCCGCAGGCGTGGCAGCTGCGGCGGTGCTTGATGATCCGGTATTGAAGATGATTGCATTCACCGTCTCTGCGGTCGGTCTGAACGCGTGCAACCCTGTGTTCTGGAGCCTTGCCCCTTCGTTTCTAACTGGCGCGTCAGCCGCAGTTGGCATTGCGTACATCAACTCTTTCGCAGCCCTGGGCGCGTTCCTGGCGCCGTGGATGATGGGTTTGGTGAAGGATGCGACCGGCAGCTACACCTATGGATTGCTCGCGTTGGGTGCGCTTGTGGTGTGCGCCGCTGGCATCATTGTTGGTTTCGCCCATGACGTCAGTCTGGAGCATGCTCCGGAGCGGCAAATGGCCTAGCTGGCAGGTCCAGTGATTTTGACTGTTGACGGTAGTCAGGCTCCAGCGGGAGCAAAGCTGAGCGGTCGACCAGAATGACAATCAACTGTCGACCCTTCGCGCGTCGACTACAATCGATGCAACGCTGCGGCAGAGTTTCAATATGTCGTCTAACTAACTGACGATAAAATGTTGCGGGAGAAAACGGCATGACGTTCCACCTTCGCCGATTGGCGCCGGTCTTTGCGGCTGGATTACTGCTCAGTTTGTGCACCATCGCACAAGCCGCCGACCCAGAGATCGACGGCTTGTTGAAGAGCCCGGTCAGCAAGGACTGGATCACCAACGGCGGCAACATGACCAACCAGCGCTACTCGACGCTGAAGCAGATCAACACCGATAATGCCGGTCAGCTCAAGGGCGCCTGGATGACCCGCCTTAGGGGCTCGGGCATGGGGGGCAAGTACTCGGCCGAGGCTTCGCCGCTGGTCAAGGACGGCAACATGTACGTCGTGACCGGCAACGACGACGTGTTTGCGCTCAAGGCAAAGACCGGCGAAATCCTATGGGAGCGCTTGTCCGGCATCGACCAGACCATATCGACGGTCTGCTGCGGTTGGCTCAACCGCGGCCTGGCAATGGGCGAGGGCATGCTCTTCCTCGGCCAGCTCGACAGCAATGTCGTCGCGCTCGATATCAAGACCGGCAAGGAGGTGTGGAAGACGCCGATTGAGTCCTGGCAGAACGGATATGTGATCACCAGTGCGCCGCTCTACTACGATGGCATCGTCTACAGCGGCATAGCCGGTGGCGAGTTCGGCACGCGCGGGCGATTGACGGCGCTCGATGCCAGGACCGGCAAAATCCTGTGGCGCTCTTATACGCTGCCTGCGCCGGGCGAGGTCGGTAGCGACACGTGGCCCGCGGAAAACACCCCGGCGATGCGCGGCGGGGCGACGATCTGGAACACGCCGGCACTCGATCCCGAACTGGGCCTGGTTTATTTCGCGACCGGTAACTGCGGGCCGGACTACGACGGCTCGATCCGCGAGGGCGACAATCTGTTCTGCGCCTCCATCATGGCAGTCAATGCCAAGACCGGCGCATATGCCTGGCACTTCCAGGAGGTGCACCACGACCTCTGGGACTACGACGCGGCGAGCCCGGTGGTCCTGTTCGATACGGCGATCAACGGGCAGCCTCGCAAGGGGATCGCCGAGGCTGGACGCACCGGTTGGGTGTATATACTCGACCGCACCAACGGGAAGCCGCTGGTCGGCATCGAGGAGCGTCCGGTTCCGCAGGAGCCGCTGCAAAAGACGGCCAAGACGCAGCCCTTCCCTATCGGTGACAACACCGTTCCGACCTGCGCACCGCCGCTGCCCGGCTACGACAAGCCTGGCTGCATCTTCGAGGCGTTCTGGGCGAGCCCCGTCATCGTCCAGCCTGGCGGACAGGGCGGCACGAACTGGTCGCCGATGCCTTACAGTCCGGATACTGGCTTCTTCTACGTGCCCGGCACCATCCGGACGAGTACCTTCGTGCGCACCAACGACACGTGGAAGAATGGGCAGCGCTATGTCGGTGGTACCCAGGCGGCGCCGATCGGCTCGCAGTTTGGCGGCACGTTCACAGCGATCGACAGCCACACCAACAAGATCGCCTGGCAGCAGCAGATGCCGCATCGCATGGGTGGCGGCGGCGGCTCGACCGCCACCGCCGGCGGTCTGCTGCTGCGCGGCGAGCCCGACGGCAATTTCGTGATCCTCAACGCCAAGACGGGCAACAAGCTTTGGTCGTTCCAGACCGGCTTCGGCGCGGATGCACCTGCCGTTGTGTATGAGGTAGACGGCGACGAGTACATCACGATCGTCACAGGCGGCAACTCGATCCAGGGAAGCGCCACCGGTGATGCCGTGTGGACATTCGCCCTGAAGGGAAACGTTCAGCCGCTCTGGCCGCCGCCGCCGCCATTGGACGTGGCGTTTCCCCTGGGGCCGATCGCCGCCGGCGTGAACGCAGTCAAGATTGCGGACAACAACGTGGAATACTCCTACTGGCCGGCCCGCACGCGGGTGAAGGTGGGGACTGCCATTACGTTCACCAATGCCGGCAGTATTCCCCATTCGGCGACCGCGGCCGCAGGCGAGGAGGGCAAGTGGGATACCGGTCTGCTTGCAAAAGGTGAATCAAAGACCATCACCTTCGATGTGCCCGGAATCCACTACTACATTTGCACCCCGCATCCGTGGATGTATGGACAGGTGATTGTCGAGAAGTAGCAGAGAACGAAATGCGGGCACCTGGCGTCGACCGATCCATCGGCGCCAGGGTTGCTTTGCATGCTGCTGCCGCGGTCCTGTCACTAACCGTTCTGCTGATCTGTGCTGCGGCTGAGTCCGGGGGTGTGAGCGACGCCTGGATCTGACCATGGTCCGCAGGCACTGTGCCATGTGCCACTCGGAAAATCCGTCGCACACGATGCTGCTGGGGCAGCAGCCGCCCAAGGGTGTGGTTCTGGAGTCCATCGAAGACGTACGACGCTTCGCACCCCGCATCGCGGAGATGGTGGTGCGGAAGAAGTCGATGCCTTTCGGCAATGAGACCGCGATGACCGAAGCCGATCGCGCCAGGTTCGCGCAGTGGTTGGCCGCTCAGTAGCAAGCGCTGTCAGGATGATGATGTGGCAGCGGAAGCTACCGCCATTGCGTCAGCGGCTCTCCTGCCAACTGGCCCGCACCTGGATCTCGCATTGGAACTGAAGCGGTCCCTGGCAATAGCCCTGCAGACATATCCGTGTGTTGTCGGTATCGACCCTGGTCCGCGCCTCCGCCTTCTCGACCTTCCAGTCAGGATCACCGCCAGGGTCCATCATCCGCGCAGTAACCACCTCCGTCTTCACCGAATCTGGCACGATCTTCCAACCAACTTGCGCATTGGCGCAGCTCTCGTTCGTCAGCAGATGACTCGGCGTTTCCGCACGCAGTATCAGTGCAGTCTCGTGCACCTCAAGTCCGTTTGTCACCGTCCTTGTCTCCGCATTCGCCTGCACAGATCCGCCACTCGTCAGTGCGACCACAGCCAGTGCGCATGTGAGGAGCTGATATCGCATGTGGTCGCCTTCTTCTGCCATTCCTGCCGGGGTGAGCGAGCGCGTGCGCGTATTTGGACTCTACCTCATCCTGGCGCCACGCAAAACATGATCGGAAGCCAGCGTGACAACGACAACGTCGGCTGGTAGCGTTCGAAGAACAAAAGCCGGGGCAGGAAATGGTGGAGGGTGAGGCAGAGTCTTGCGAGCGCGGGCGCACCGGCCCGCAAGAAACTTGCGAGACTGGCGATGTCAGTCAAACGTCGCCGACCGAAGCTCCACGAGGCGCGCCGTGCCCTTGTGTGGTCGCAACACCCACGCGGAGGACGTTGCTTGCCGCCGGCGTCGGCCTTGGTGTCGACCTCGCTGCACGCGTGGCGGGTGCACAATCCGATGCGGCGCATGCCCGCCCGAAGGCAGGCGATCTGCTGGTAAAGGTGGGTGATACGACTCCACTTGGCCCGGATAGTCTCTCGGTGGGTGAGGGTCAGATCATGACATGGCCTATGGACCCTGCGGAGAAGGTCGTGCGCGACGGCTCACGGCTCAACAAGGTGTTGCTGGTCAGGCTGGACCCCGCAAGCCTCGACCCGCAGACCAAGGACCGGGCGGCGGATGGGGTCGTAGCCTACTCGGCAATCTGTCCCCACACCGGCTGCGAGGTGGTCAACTGGTCCGCTGAACGCCAAATTCTCGAATGTCCATGCCACAACTCTCAATACGACCCTAAGGCAGGTGCGCGCGTCATCGCTGGCCCGTCGCCGCGCAGCCTGGCGGCGCTGCCGCTGGGCGTTACGAACGGAAAGCTGACCGTCACGCGGCCATTCATCGGTCGACTGGGTATTCAGCAAATGTGACATGCAACTCGTCTAACCGCGACGGGTGCGACCAAAGCTATCCAGCGGCCGATACAGAAAGGGGAAACAAATGTCCAACAGACCAAATGTGTGGCGTACCACCGCCGGCGCTGCCCTCACGCTGGGATTGCTTGCCTCATCAGCGCTTGCTCAGGTAGCGCCCACTACGCCGTCGGCGCCGCCAGCCGCACCAGATCCTATGCCGCCAAATGGCGACCCGGTGGCCGCGCCGGCAGCGCTTACGCCAGCTCTTGCTGCGTACAAGTCGGTTACCGCCGATCGGTTGACCAAACCGGATGATGGCGACTGGCTGATGTTCCGCCGCACCTACAACGGCTGGGGCTACAGTCCGCTGGACCAGATCACCACGGCCAATGCATCGCATCTCCACCCGGTGTGGAGCATGGCGACGGGGCAGATCGAGGGTCACCAGGCGCCGCCGATCGTCAACAACGGCGTCATGTTCGTGGCGACGCCCGGCAATCAGGTTCTGGCCGTCAACGCCAAGACCGGCGATCTTCTGTGGCGTTTCAAGCGGCCGATCCCCGAGGATCAATTCCTGCTGCATCCGACGAGTCGTGGCGTCGCTCTGTGGGGCGACAAGGTGTTCTTCGCGGCATCCGACGCCACACTTGTCGCGCTGGACGCAAAAACCGGCAAGGAGGCCTGGAACGCCAAAGTGGAGGACTATGCCAAGGGCTATTACATGTCATTGGCGCCGCTGGTGATCGACGGCAAGGTGCTGCTCGGCACTTCCGGTGGCGAACTTGGCGTGCGCGGCTTCGTCGTCGCATTCGATGCCGAGAGCGGCAAGGAACTGTGGCGGACCTACACGATTCCTGCGCCGGGCGAAGCCGGCAGTGAGACCTGGCCTAAGGGTGATCAGTGGAAAACCGGCGGCGGCTCGATCTGGGTCACCGGTGTGTATGACCCGCCGACCGGCCTCACCTTCTGGGGCACCGGCAATGGCGGCCCATGGATGGGCGATCAGCGGCCCGGCGATAACCTTTACACTTCATCCGTCCTCGCACTCGATGCGAAGACTGGCCAGATCAAGGGGTATCATCAGTACCATCAGAATGATTCGTGGGACTGGGACGAGGTGTCACCGCCGATCATCGTTGACTACATGAGCAACGGAAGGCCGGTGAAGGGTCTTGTCGATGTCGCTCGCGACGGCTATCTCTGGATGCTCGAGCGCACCGCCGACAAAATCAATTTTGTCGCCGGTCAGCCATTTGTCTACCACAACACCTTCACCGGCGTTGACCCGAAGACGGGTCACCCGATCGTGGCACCAGAACACAAGCCGGGTACGGGTAAGATGGCAGACTTCTGTCCCAGCCTGTGGGGCGGCAAGGACTGGCCGCCGGTGGCATACAGTCCGAAGACCAAATTGTTGTACATCCCGGCCAACGAGAACCTCTGCGGCGCAATTCTCGGTCGTCCCGTCACCTATACCCCAGGCCAACCTTACAGTGGCGTGACGAGTTGGCTCTATTTGCGCAAGGGTGCAGATCATATCGGTGAACTGCAGGCTTGGGACCTCGACAGCAAGAAGAAGGTGTGGACCCACAACTATGGCATGAGCGAGAACTGGGGCCCGCTGCTCGCGACCGGCGGCAACCTGCTGTTTGAGGGCGGTACCAACGACCGCAAGTTCCGTGCGCTCGATGCGACGAGCGGCAATGTGCTTTACGAGTTCCCCATGCCATCCGGCGTCAATGGCGTTCCGATGTCCTTCGAGGTGGATGGCAAGCAATATATTGCCGTGCAGAGCGGATGGGGCGTGGACGCGGCACGCATGCAATCGAGGCTGAACCTGGTACGGCCTGGCCAGTACCCGGAAGTGCCGCAGGGCGGTACTGTCTGGGTGTTCGCAGTCGACTAGCCTCCAGCAACGTTGCCGCGCATCTGTCACGGTCGCGCGGCAACCGGTTGCCTCGGGGCATCGGGCCGTGCTTGCCTTACAGTATGCGTCTGAAATTGCCTTTTGGCTGGCTGGCCTTGCTCACGGCTGTCGTGATCACGTGCGGTACGGCTGCAGCGCAGGACTTCCGATCGGGCCTGTCAGCCTATAACACGGGCGACTATGTGCGGGCCTTCCACGACTGGTTCGGCCTCGCGGAACAAGGCGATCCGGCGGCCGAGGCTGGCATCGGCTTTCTGCTCCATAAGGGACTTGGTGTGGCACAGGACGATGCCGAGGCCGCGAAGTGGTTCGTGAAGGCCGCCGAACAAGGCCAGGCCGAGGCGCAACTGCTGCTTGGGACGTTGTTCTTCTTTGGTGAAGGCGTGCCCCAAAGCTACGTGACGGCCTTCGCGTGGTGTGACATCGCGGAAACGAGTGGTCAGTCCGATGCGTCGGAATGTCGTGACGCCGCTCTCGAGCACCTGACTCCCAGCGAGATGACCAAGTCCTTCAAAATCGTCACTGACTGGTTGAGCCGACATTCAGCAACCGCGCATAACTGAGCGCTTGTGCCGGTCGATGCACTGTGCGAGGCTCATTGCGTCTCGAAAGAACCGATCCGTGCCACCACGCGCCGCGGATCAAGGCGCCGCGGCCTGCCTGGTGAGACGGATGGCAAGTAACCGCCGGCAGCTGGGGAGAAACAACCATGGCCCAGAGCAATCCCGGTCCGTACCGCGACGCCGAGCGTGGCGGGACAACGGGCGACGCCAGCAACAGTATTGTGCAACGCAGCGCTCCGTCACGACGCGCCTTCATCAAGGGCGTGATCGCGTCAGGCGCTGCCGTGTCCGCCGCGGGCTATCTGTTCCGCGGTCCTGGTGTGCCGTCCGCCCATGCGCAGGCCGCGGGCACCGTCGAACGGCTGGTCACTCTGAACGTCAACGGTGTCAGCCGCCGAGTCGATGTTCTGCCACAGGAAACGCTCGCCCACACGATACGCTACAAACTCGGTCTCACCGGCACGAAGCTTGGCTGCGATCATGGCGAATGCGGCGCCTGCACCGTTATCATGGACGGCGTCACCGTGTATTCTTGCTCGACGCTGACGCACAGCGTGCGTGATCGCAAGATCACCACGATTGAGGGCATCGAGGGGCCGAACGGCCAACTGCACAAGGTGCAGGCAGCATTCGTCACCGAACTCGGACCGCAATGCGGCTTCTGTACCAGCGGCCAGGTCATGGCCGCAGTCGCACTCCTGGAACACAACCCGCATCCGACCGTGGAGGAGGCGCGTCTCGCGATGTCCGGCAATCTCTGCCGGTGCGGCGCTTATGACCATTACCTGAAAGGTGTCATGCGGGCGGCGGGGGAAGCGTAAAATGGCATACAAACTGATTGGCCAGAACTTCGTGCCGCACGACGTGGTGGCGAAGGTCACCGGCCGGGCGAAATACGCCGAGGATTTCCGCGCTGACGGCATGGTCTTCTGCAAGCTGCTGACCAGTCCGATGCCGCATGCGAAGATCCGCAATATCGACGCTTCGGAAGCCCTGAAGATGCCGGGTGTTCTCGGCATCCTCACCGCCGATGACGTGCCGCAGTTTCCGCCGCCACAGCGGCCGATCCTTCAGAAGGACGAGGTCTTCTACATCGGCGATCCGATCCTCGCGCTGGCGGCCGTCGATGAGACCACCGCCGCGGATGCGCTGGAAAAGATCAAGATCGATCTCGAACAACTGCCGCATGTGCTCGACCCGCTCGACAGTCTGTATCCCGGCGGACCGAACGCCCGGTCCAACGGCAATGTCGCGGCCGCACAGATCAACCTTCAGACGGTCAAGTGGCAGGCCGGTGATTTCGGCGACGACAGCAAACTGCCGATGGGTAAGCCTGCGGAGTCGTGGACCTACGGCGATCTCGATTCGGCGTTCAAAGCATCCAAGCTGGTGATCGAGGAAAGCTTCGTCACAGCGGGCTATTCACATCACAGCATGGAACCGCGCACCGCCATGGCCTATTGGCAGGGTGGCAAGTGCTTCCTGTATGGCTCCAACCAGAGCCACACGGCGGCGATACCCAACATCGCGCGCTATATCGGCATAGAGCCGAAGGATCTGGTGTTCATAGCTGAGTATTGCGGCGGTGGTTTCGGCAGCAAGATTCCCGGCTATCCGATCATGGCAATACCGGCGCTGCTCTCGAAGAAGCTCGGGCGTCCTGTGATGATGCGCATCACGCGCATCGAGGAGTACTCACTCGGCACGGCGCGTCCGACATTCCAGGGTCATGCCAAGCTCGGCTTCCGCGAAGATGGCAAGCTGCTTGCCGCTGATCTTTACGTCGTTCAGGAGAACGGGCCGGACATCGGCGGCGGTGACTTCCGTTCCGCGGGCAATGCGCTGTCGTTTGTCTATCAGCCGACCGCGATGCGGTTCCAGGCGATACCGGTGCTGA